>NZ_JBGOSN010000067.1:0-16253 GCF_046335115.1 Paracoccus sp. P2
CGTCGAACGGGTTCATCGACATCTTCACATTCGCCAGATCGACACCCGTGCCATCCGCGCGAACCCGCGCCTTCACGTTGTAGTCGATCACCCGCTTCACGGGGACAAGTATTTTCATGATCCTCTTTCCGATTCAAAGAATTAGAGCAGGCCGGTTTCCAGCTCGGCGGTCTGCCGCAAACCGGATTCGGTGAAGCGTTGCATGGAGAAAGGCTGCGCATAGTCTGGCAAGGCCGCCCCAGTGAGCCAGGAGGCGAGCAGTTCTCCGGTGGCGCAGGCCGCCATCGTGCCGTGACCCGAAAGACCGCAGGCCATGAAAGCGCCTTCCGGTCCCATCGGGCCGATCAGCGGCCAGTTGTCCCGGGTGCGGGTATACCAGCCGCCATAATGCGACATCTGGCGCGGCAGCTTACCGTAATAGGCCTTGAGGCCGGGGTTCAGGCGCGCAGCACCGCGCAGCACGATTTCAGGGAAGCGCGGGTCCAGCGGGATCGTCCAATCCGCGGGTTGCGCCGTCTCGTTATAGGCCCAGCCCAGCTTGAGCCAGTTGCTGTTCATGCCGCCTTCGGGACGGCAATGGATCGCGCCGGGCATCTCCAGGGCAAGATGCGCGGTCGAGGGATCCTCGGCCAGAATTGCGCGGTCTTCCGGATCCCAGTCGATCGACTGCCGATCCATGTCGATGGTGAAGGGCAGGTCGCGGGGAATTGCCCCTTCTGTATCGGGAAAAGCGATCTTCTGCTGCATCACGTTGTAGAGTGGCAGCGAGACGCCCAGCATCTCGGCGATTTCGCCCGCAAAGGGGCCAGCCGCGTTGACGATGCGCTCGGCGCGAATGGACGTGGCTTCGCCTTCCGCGTTCAACTGGATCACGAAGCCTTTGTCCTGGCCGATTCCGGCGACCATGCCGGCGACCCGTCGGACACCGGCCCGCTGCAACTGCTCCAGCATGACCTGGCCGAGTTGCTGGCCCGAGATATCGCCGCCGCGCCTGACGTGCAGGATCGTCTTCACATCGCTGTCCAGCGACGGAAAGCAGCCCCGGATCAGGGCCGGATCGCTGAGCAAGTCGAAGCCGTCCGGCGCTTCCCGCCAGTCTGCACTGACGGGCGGAAAATAGCTTCTGCTGTTGCGGTCGTGATACCGGATCTGCGAATCGGACTTGTCGCCCAGGCAGGCGGTGAGTTGATCCAGGATGGGTTGCATGCCCGGCTGCCTTGTCGCCAGGATGTAACCCCGCCTGGTCATGGCGAAGCGGTTGTCGGTCTCATCCGCAAGCTGCTCCATCAGGTCGATGGAGCGATCGGTGAAGTTCATCATCAGGGTCGAGGGCCACCAGTTGCGATAGTTGTCGCCCGACTGAGCCGAGGTGAAACCCAACGGCTGCCCCTGATCGATCAGGACGATGTCCTGAATGCCGTGATTTTTCCACAGGTAATAGGCTGAGGCGATTCCGATGATGCCTGTTCCGACGATTGCGACAGATGATTCGGTTGCAGTCATGTGGTCTCCGGAATATTATTCGTCTTTACTTTATCGTATACGATCAGGATTACTATGCAAGACGAAATCACAGGAGCGGATGTAATTATGCAAACCGAGATTCGCTCTGCTGCGGAACCGATCTATCAGGCCCTGAAGACCGGGATCCTTTCCGGCGAACTGGCGCCGGGCCAGCCTTTGCGGCAGGACGAGATCGCGCGACTGCATGGCGTGTCGAAGATCCCGGTCCGGGAGGCGCTGTTGCGGCTGGAGATCGATGGTTATGTGCTGCTGAGAAAGAATCGCGGCGCGACGGTGCGGGGTCTGTCGGCCCCCGAAATCCTCAACATCATGGACATCCGCGTCGCCCTGGAGTGTCTGGCGCTGGGGCTGGCGATTCCGCAGATGGGGCCCTCGGATCTGGCCGAGGCGCGCCGCGTGCTCGACCAGTATGCGCAAGCTACGGATGTTGTGCGGCTGAGTGCTCTGAACCTGGCGTTTCATCAGGCGCTTTACGCGCCCTCGGACAATGCCGAGCTGCTGCGCATGATCTCGGACCTGCAGCACCGTATCGGGCCGTATATCCAGCACGAGATGACCCGTGCCACCGGCCATGTGCGGCCTCAGGACGAGCATCTCGAGATCCTTCTGGCCTGCGAGGCGCAGGACGCCGATCGCGCCGTATCCCTGCTGCGCCGGCATATCGAGACAACGAAACGGGAAATGGCCGCCCGGCTGCGCCGCCGCGGCTTCGGCGCCATCCCCCTGCAAGGAGATACAAAATGACTAACGCACCCACGCTTCTGTTCATCGGCTGTGGCAATATGGGGGCGTCGATCATCGGCGGCGCCGTCACCCATGTGCCGCAGGCCCGTCTGGTGGCGCTGGACCCGGATCTGGAGCGCGCTCGCAGCCTGCTGCCCGCAGGGGCGCCGGTCGCGTTGCACGCAACTGCCGATGAGATCGCGGAGCTGAAACCGGATCTGGTCATTCTTGGGGTAAAGCCTCAGGTCTTCGGCGCGCTCGATCCGGCGCTGATGCGGATCATGGCGCAAAGCGATGTGGTTTCGATCATGGCGGGCATCCCCCTGGAACGACTCGTCTCGGTAATCGGGCACGAGCGGATCGCGCGGACCATGCCCAACTTGCCCGCCATGCTTGCTGCCGGCGCCACCCTTGGCTGTGTCAGGCCGGAAAGCGTCAGTCCGGCGACACGCAAACTTGTCGAAGACCTGTTCGGCGCGCTTGGTCTGTTCGACTGGGTAGAGGACGAGGCAAGCTTCGAATTGGCCAATCCCGTATTCGCCTGCGGGCCGGGTTTCATCTTTGCCTTTGCAGAGCAAATGATCCTTGCTGCAGAGCGGTCCGGGGTCGATCCGCAGCTGGCCGACCGGCTGGTGCGCCAGACGTTCCTGGGCGCGGCCCGGATGTTGTCGGAGGATGATCGCGACGCCGCTGCGCTCAAGCGCGCCGTCACCAGCCCCAATGGCACTACACAGGCCGGTCTGACCGCGCTGGAGGATCCCTCCGCCTTGCCCGCGGTCGTTCCCGAAACCCTGCGCCGGGCGCATGCGCGCGCCCTGGAGCTGGCAGCGGAAGCATGACGGGGAGGGAGGTGGAATTATATTTCCGATGATAGTATACAATCTTGACAGAACAGATAATATTATGCGAGTCTTTTCAGAAGAATCTGTTGAAAGTGCACGCCGGGGCTAGCGAGGCTGCGGACCAAATGATGATGCCCAGGATCAGAGGGAAAAGTGGACACGGCTGATTACATCATCGTTGGGGCAGGGGCCGCGGGCTGCGTTCTCGCTTCTCGGCTGACCGAGGACGCGGGCACCGAGGTGCTGCTTCTCGAGGCAGGCGGTTCGGATCGCGGTCTGCTGATCGCGATGCCTGCCGCCATTCCCTTCGTCTACCAGAACAAGGCGCTGAACTGGGGCGAGCAGGCCGGGCCCGAGCCCTGGCTGGACGGGCTGATGATCGACGAGAAGCGCGGCCGGGTGGTGGGTGGATCGACCTCGATCAATGCGATGATCTTCAACCGCGGCAACCCGCGCGACTTCGACGGCTGGCGCGACCAGGGCCTGCCGGGCTGGGGCTGGGGCGATGTCCTGCCTTATTTCCGCAAGATGGAAACCTTCGCCGAGGGCGCTAATGAGACGCGCGGCGGCGACGGGCCGCTGCAGATCAGCCGGGCACCGGCCCGGCATCCGCTGTTCGACGTCTACATGCGCTCGGGCGAACAGGCGGGCTATCCGCGCCCGGCCGATCACAATTCGGGCGAGCAGGAAGGCATGCATATCGCGCAGGTGCTGATCGGCAAGGGTCGCCGCTGCAGCGCCAGCGATGCCTATCTGAAGCCCGCGCAGAACCGGCGCAACCTGCACCTGCGCACCGGCGCCCATGTCGCGCGCATCCTGTTTCACGGCGACCGCGCCGTCGGTGTCGAGCTGACGAATGGCGAGACGCTGATGGCCGGCAAGGAGGTCATCGTTGCGGCCAGCACCGTGGGCGCGGCCAAGCTGCTGCTGCTGTCGGGCGTGGGTCCGGCGGACGAGCTGCGCCAGCTTGGACTGCCGGTGGTGCTGGATCAGCCCAATGTCGGGCGCAATCTGGAAAACCATCCCGGCGTGAACCTGCAATATGCGGCCCGGCGCGAGGACACGCTGGTCGCCGAACTGGGGCTGATCGGCCAGGCGCGGCTGGGGCTGGAATGGCTGCTGTTCCGGCGCGGGCTGGGGGCCTCGAACTTCTTCGAGGCGGGCGCCTTCCTCAAGACCCATGACGGGGCAGATTACGCCAATCTCCAGCTGGAATTCCTGCCATTGGCGCGGCGCGTGGTGAACGGCAAGGTCAAGGTCTTTCCCGGCTTCCAGTTGTGGATGGACCTGTCCCGTCCGACCTCGCGCGGCTATGTCCGGCTGCGCTCGGCCGATCCGCACGCCGCGCCCGAGATCGTCTTCAACCACATGCAGACCGAGGCGGACCGCAAGGATCTGATCCGCTCGGTCAGGCTGGCGCGCGATCTGTTCTCGCAACCCGCCTGGGAGGGAATCCGCGGCGAGGAGGTCAGTCCCGGCGCCTCGGCCCAAACCGATGCCGAGATCCTCGATTGGGCGAAGCGCGCCATCGGCACCAGCTATCATCCCTCGGGCACATGCCGCATGAGCGCATCGCCTGCGGACGGCGTGGTCGATGCCTGCGGGCTGGTTCACGGACTGTCCGGCCTGCGCATCGTCTGCACCGCGATCATGCCGCGGGTGACGACGGGCAATCTCAGCGCCCCCACCTACATGATCGCCGAGAAGCTCGCCGATGCGATTCGCGGCCGGGCCCCGTTTCAATCCCAAGGCCGCCCGGCGGCAAAGGAGCAGTGATGACAGTCGAAACCATCCCCATGCTGATCGGTGGCGAATGGGTCGAGGGCGCCACCGGCGCGACCATTCCTGTGATCAATCCGGCGACGGAAGAGGTCATCGCGAACCTGGCCCATGCGGCGCCTGCCGATCTGGACCGGGCGCTGGATGCCGCCGACCGCGCCTGGCGCTCGTGGAAGGATACCACTGCCGCCCATCGCGCCGAAGTCCTGGCCCGCGCCGCGCAACTGATCCGGGAGCGGCAGGACGAGATCGCCCGCATCCTGACCGCCGAGAACGGCAAGAGCCTGGCGGAAGCGGCGGGAGAGGTCGGCTTCTGCGCCGATGCGGTGCTATGGTATGCCGAAGAGGCCAAGCGCGCCTATGGCCGCGTGGTTCCGGCGCGGGCGACCGATGTGCGCCAGCTGGTGCTGCGCGAGCCGGTGGGTGTCGCGCTCGGCTTTGCGGCCTGGAACTTCCCCGGCGGCAATGTGGCGCTGAAGATGGCGGCGGCGCTGGCGGCCGGCTGCAGCATCATCGTCAAGCCCTCGGACGAAACCCCGGCCACGGCCATCGCCATCGGCCGCTGCTTCGTCGATGCGGGTGTGCCGGCGGGGGCGCTGAATATCGTGCATGGCGTGCCGTCCGAGGTCTCTGAACACCTGATCGCCTCGCCCATCCCCCGCAAGGTCTCGCTGACCGGCTCGACCCCGGTGGGCAAGCTGCTGCAGCGCATGGCGGCGGATACGATGAAACGCTGCACGATGGAGCTTGGCGGCCATGCCCCGGTCCTGGTCTTTGCCGATGCCGATCTCGACAATGCGGTCGAGCGGCTGGTGGCGGCGAAATTCCGCAATGCCGGGCAGGTCTGCACCTCGCCCACCCGCTTCTTCGTGCATCGCGACATCTTCGACCGCTTTGTTGACGCGTTTGTCGAGCGCAGCAGGCAGGTCGTCGTCGGCAATGGCGCCGAGGGGGCGCAGATGGGGCCGATGATCACCGAAAAGCGCCGCGAGGCGATCGCCTCGCTGGTGGCCGATGCAGTCGAACGCGGCGCGGAACTGCGTCTGGGTGGCGAGGCCCTCGAGGGGCCGGGGTATTTCTATGCGCCGACGGTGCTGGCCAATGTGCCCGATGACGCGCGGCTGATGCATGAGGAGCCGTTCGGCCCGGTGGCGGCCTTCGTGCCCTTCGACGATTTCGACGCCGTCATCGCGCGCGCGAATGCGCTGCCTTATGGGTTGGCCGCCTATGTGTTCTCGCAATCGCCCGGCACCATCGCGCGCGCCTCGGCGGCACTGGAGGCCGGGGCCGTGGGGATCAACCACACCTCGGTCCACGAGGCGGAAACGCCCTTCGGCGGCATCAAGGAATCCGGCTACGGCGCCGAAAGCGGCATGGAAGGCCTCGACGCCTATCTGCGCACCAAGATGGTTTCGGAAAAATTTCTCTAAGGACCGACAAGATGAAAACGGATGTGGCAATCATTGGTGGCGGCGCCATGGGCTCGGCAGTCGCCTATTACATCAGGACGATGGACCCGAGCGTTCGCGTCACGGTGATCGAACGCGACCCGACCTACGAGATCGCCTCGACGCCGCGTGCCTCGGGCGGGGTTCGGCGGCTGTTCTCTCTTCATGAAAATATAGAGTTGTCAAACTATTCCATTCCATTCTTCGAGAATTTCTCGCAGACCATGGCGATCGATGGGCAACCCGCCGAGATCGGTTTCAAGAAGGGCGGCTATATCTTCATCGTCCCCCCGTCGGCGACCGATATGCTGAAGGAGAATTACGATACCGAGCAGAGCCTCGGCTGCAACGTGATCTGGCTGGAGCCGGACGAGATCAAGCACCGTTTCCCGTCCATGTATGTCGGCGACCTTGGCGCCGCCGTACTTTCGCCCGATGACGGATGGCTGGACCCGCATTCCGTGCTGATGGGCTTTCGCAAGAAGGCCCAATCGCTCGGCGCCGAGTTTCTGGCCGAGGAAGTGACGGGGCTGGAACGGCAGGGGGCGCAGGTCACCGCGATCACCTGCGCATCCGGCCTGCGGATCGAGGCCGGGCATGTCGTGAACGCCGCCGGTGCCTGGGCCAAGGAACCTTGTGCCATGCTGGGCTTCAGCGTGCCGATCGAGCCGCTGCGCCGCTTCGAGCATTATTTCGAATCCGAAGACCCCATCGAGCCGCTGCCTTATCTCAAGGATCCCGAACGGCTGGCCTTCCGCCCAGAGGGCAAGGGCTATTCCGGCGGCGTGCCGACCCTGCTGGAGCCGCGCGGCTACAATATGGAGCCCGATCACGACTATTTCGAGAACGTGGTCTGGCCGGCGCTCGCCCACCGTTTCCCGCAATTCGAGAAGACGAAATGCAAGGCGACGTTGCCGGGCCTGTATGACCAGAACGATTTCGACGGCAATGTCATCATCGGTCCCGGTGCCGACGGATTGGGCAACTTTCACATGCTGGCCGGGTTCTCCGGTCACGGGCTGATGCACGCTCCGGGCTGTGGCCGGGCGATGGCCGAACTGATCCTGAAGGGGCGATACGAGACCATCGACCTGTCCCGTCTGGGCTGGCAGCGACTGCTCGACAACAAGCCTCTGCCGGAACGCGGCATCATCTGATCGCACACTTGCGCGAATGCACATCCCGGATCGCCTTGGACCCATCCGGGATGTTGTTTATTTCGGCAGAACGCATCATATTTGGAGAAATATTATACGTTCATAGGTAGGAGCGATTGGATGTCAGGCAACAAGGCGACGCAGGTGACGGCAGAGCCCATTTACGACGCGCTCAAATCCGCGATCATGGCAGGGGATCTGCTGCCGGGAGAACCTTTGCGCCAGGATGAGATTGCCCGCAACCACGGAGTCAGCAAGATCCCGGTGCGCGAGGCGCTGCTGCGCCTGGAGGTCGATGGTTTCGTGACCTTTCGCAAGAACAAGGGGGCGACGGTGCGGGAATTGACGCCGCACGAAATCCTCAACCTGCTGGACATCCGTGTGGCGCTGGAATGCAAGGCGCTGGAACTCGCCATCCCGCACATGGTCCATTCGGATTTCGACAAGGCGGACAGGATCCTTGCCGAATATGGGGAAAGCACGGATATCTCGACCTGGAGCGATCTGAATGTCCGCTTTCATCAGGCGCTTTACGACCCCTGCGACAACCCGCTGCTGCTTCAGATGATCGACGATCTGCGCGCCCGTATCGGCCCCGTGACCCGCCTGCTGGTTACCGAGACCTCTGGTCTAGAAAGGCCGCATCAGGAACATCACCGGATTCTGGATGCCTGCAAGGCCGGCGAGGTCGAGAAAGCCGTCGATCTGATGCGCCAGCATATCGAGACGACGAAGAAGGAAACCGCCGCGCGATTGCGCCGCAGGTGAACTTCTGCCCGCTTTTCCGGCGCTATTCCGCGCCGTAATCCTCTCCGAAGAACTGGCGCATGAAGGCGGGGCCGTCTGTTGTGACGAAGTCGCGGAACTCGCGCGCGGCCGGGCCGAGCGTCTTGCGGCGCGGATAGACCACGAACCAGTCGCGCAGCTGCGGCATGCCGTCGACGCTCAAGACGCTCAGCTTGCCGGCCTGCCGCTCCAGCGCGATGGTGTGGGCGGAGAGGAAGGCCAGCCCCATGTTCGCCATCACCGCCTGCTTGATGTTGGCGTTGCTGTCCATCTCCTGCGCCGGCGGCAGCGGCAGGCCGGCCTCGCGGAAGAAATGCTCATGCACCATGCGGGTGCCCGAGCCGCTTTCGCGCACCAGGAAGCGGTGCATGACCAGATCGGCGCGGCGGATGCGGCGAAAGCGGGTCAGCGGATGCTCGGGATTGCTGATCAGCACGTAAGGGTGCTTGGCGAATTGGTGGGCCGTGACCTCGATCCGCCGCGGCGGGCGGCCCATCAGCGCCAGGTCGGCCCGGTCCTCCTGCAACTGGGCGATCACGCCGTCGCGGTTGGCGATGCTGATCTCGACCTGCGCCGCGGGGCGCTGGCGCAGGAATTGCTGCACCAGCTGCGGGCCGAAGTTCCGCGCCGTCGAGACCATCGCCACCCGCACCTGGTTGTCCAGCCGGCCCTGCATCTGCTCGACGACATGCACCGCCTCGCGCAGGGTCTCGGCCAGCCGCTCGGCATAGGGAACCAGGGCGGTGGCGGTCTGGGTCGGCTGCACCGAGCGGCCGTCCTTGACGAACAGCGTGGCGCCAAGCGCCTCGGCCAGCCGGCTCATCTGCATCGAGACCGCGGGAGGCGACAGCGACAGCTTTTCGGCCGCGCGGTTGAAGCTGCGGCTTTCGACGGCGGCCAGGAAGATCTGCATCTGCCGCAAGGTGATCTTTTCGCCGGCCTCGTCCAATCCGCATCCCCGTATTGCCCCGGTTGAACTGGTGGCGCGTCAGCCGGGCGCGGTCAAGTCCGGCTTGCGGGTAAAGAAGTCGTTGCCCTTGTCGTCGGTGACGACGAAGGCGGGGAAATCCTCGACCCGGATGCGCCAGACCGCCTCCATGCCGAACTCGGCAAAATCGAGCACCTCCACGCTTTTGATCACGTCGCGGCCCAGCACCGCCGCGGCGCCGCCGACCGATCCCAGGTAGAAGCCGCCATGCCGCTTGCAGCTGGCCACCACCTCGGGGGCGCGGTTGCCCTTGGCGATCATCACCCTTGACGCGCCCTGCGCCTGAAGCTCGGGCACATAGGGGTCCATGCGCGCCGCCGTGGTCGGCCCGAAGGAACCCGAGGCATGGCCCTGCGGCGTCCGGGCCGGGCCGGCGTAATAGACCGGATGGTCGCGCAGATAGCCGGGCAATGGCTTGCCCTCGCGCATCAATCGCGCCAGTTCGGCATGGACCAGGTCGCGGGCCACGATCATCGTGCCCGACATCAGCACCGGCGTGCCGACCGTGAGCTGCGACAGCGCCGCGCAGATCGCATCCATCGGCTGGTCAAGGTCGATGCGCGCGGGCGCCGCCCCGCCCGTGCCGCCCTCGGGCAGGAAGCGGGCCGGGTCGCGCTCCAGCGCCTCCAGCCAGAGCCCGTCGCGGTCGATGCGGCCGCGGATCTGCCGGTCGGCCGAGCAGCTGACCCCCATGCCGACCGGCAGGCTGCCGCCATGGCGGGGCAGGCGGATCACCCGCACGTCATGGCAGAAATACTTGCCGCCGAATTGTGCGCCCAGCCCCATGGCGCGGGTCAGGCCGAGGATCTGGCCCTCCAGTTCCAGGTCGCGGAAGGCGCGGCCGTCCGGGCTGCCGGTCGTCGGCAGGCCGTCGAGTTCGCGCGCCGAGGCCAGCTTGACGGTCTTGAGGCATTGCTCGGCCGACAGCCCGCCGATGACGATGGCCAGGTGATAGGGCGGGCAGGCCGTGGTCCCCAGTGTGCGGATCCTTTCGTCGAAAAAGGCCAGCAGCCGCTCGGGCTCCAGCAGGCGGCGGGTCTGCTGGAACAGGAAGGTCTTGTTGGCCGAGCCGCCGCCCTTGGCCATGAACAGCAGTTCCAGCGCGTCCCCGCCCACGGCCTCGATGTCGATCTGCGCGGGCAGGTTGGTGCCGGTGTTCTTCTCCTCATACATGGTCAGCGGCGCCATCTGCGAAAACCGCAGGTTGCGGCTGGCCCAGGTGTCGCGGATGCCGTCGCTGAGCGCCTGGCGCAAGTCGCCCCGGACCAGCAGGTTCTGACCCTTCTTGCCGGTGACGATGGCGGTGCCGGTGTCCTGGCAGCTGGGAAATTCCCGCCCGGCCGCGATCACCGCGTTCTTGATCAGCTCCAGCGCCACGTAGCGGTCGTTCTGCGACGCCTCGGGATCGTCGAGGATGGCGCGCAACTGCGCCAGGTGGCCGGGGCGCAGCAGGTGCGAGACGTCGCCGAAGGCGGCGACGGTCAGCCGGCGGATCGCCTCGGCCGAGACGCGCAGGAAGCACTCGTCGCCGACCCGCATCTCCGTCAGCCCGTCGGTGCCGAGGTGGCGGAAGGGTGTCTCGGCAAGCTGGACCATCCGGGTCATGCCGTCTCTCCGATCCGGGCGAATTCGGCGCGGATGGCGGCGCTGTGCTCGCCCAAGCCCGGGACGCGGCCCAGATGCGGGGTCTCGGGCTCGAAGCTGTGGCGGACGGGCGGGGCGACCAGATGCGCCTCGGCCCCGTCCTCCAGCGTGACCGGGGCGCGGCGCAGTTGCGGATGCTGGGCGAAGCGCTCCACCGAATTGACCGCGCCATAGGCGATGGCGGCTTCGCGCAGCAGGGATTCCAGCTCGGCCCGGCTGCGGGCGGCGAAGAATCCGGCGACGATGGCGTCCAGCGCGGCGCGGTTCGCGACCCGCCGCGCGGCGTCGCAGAAACGCGGGTCGCGGGCCAGCTCGGGCCGGCCGAAGACGCCCTCGCAGAGGCTGGCCCATTCCCGCTCGTTCTGGACCGAGATCGCCAGCACCTCGCCATCGGCGGTGCGAAAGCCGCCATAGGGCGCGATCGAGGGATGGTGCAGCCCGGCCGGCTGCGGCGCCTTGCCGGCATAGACCGCATGCATCAGCGGCACGGTCATCCAGTCGGCGGCGGTGTCGAAGAGCGACAGCTTCACCGCGCTGCCCTCGCCGGTGATGCTGCGGGCGTAAAGCGCCTTCTGGATGCCGATGACCGCGTTCATGCCGGCGCCGATGTCGCAGACCGAAACGCCGATGCGGCCGGGATGGCCCGGCGCGCCGTTGACCGCCACCAGCCCGCTTTCGCATTGCACCAGGAAGTCATAGGCCTTCATGTCGCGGTATGCGCCGTCCTCGCCATAGCCGCTGATGTCGCAGGTGATCAGCCGCGGATTGCGCCGGCGCAGCGCCTCGGTGCCGAAGCCGGCGCGGGCGACGGCGCCGGGGGCGAGGTTCTGGATGAACACGTCGGCGCGATCGAGGATGTCGTGCAGCAGCGCCGCGTCCCGCGTGTCCTTGATGTCCAGGCACAGGCTTTCCTTGCCGTGGTTGGCCCAGGCGAAATAAGAGGCCGTGCCCTTGACCGCGCTGTCGTATTGGCGGGCGAAATCGCCGGTCTCGCGCTCGATCTTGATGACCCGCGCGCCGCCCCGGGCGAAATGGCACGAGGCCAGCGGTGCCGCCACCGCCTGTTCCAGCGAGACGACCAGCAGGCCGGCATAGGGTTGCAGAGGTGTGGCCGTCATCAGCTTGCGCGCCTCGTTTCCAGCACCGCGAGGACGCGGTTCATCTCGTTGGCGACGATGGTCATGCCTTCGTCGAAGCCCATGCCGGGCTTGACCAGCACCCGGTCGGGCCGGGTGGCGAGCGCGGCATGCAGGCAGGCGCGGGCCGAGATGTCGGTCTCGTTGCAGGTGCCGCCCTGATAGGCTTCGACGCCGCGGGCCTTGCAATAAAGCACCGCATCGATGGTGTTGTGGATGCCGCCCAGGTCGGGGGTCTTGATCTGCACCATGTCGCAGCAGCCGGAATCGACGAAATCGACCACGTCCTGATAGGTGTTGCACCATTCGTCGGCGACGATCCTGACATTGCTTCGCCGCGCCGCCAGCGCCTTGCGGATCGCGGCCAGCAGCGCGATCTGCCCCGGCTTCGAGCCCGCATCCGCCGGCCCCTCGATGTAAAGCCGGAAGGGTGCGGCGCGCTTTTCCAGCGAGGCCAGATAGTCCGCGATGCGTTCGGCGTCGTTCTGGAAGATCAGCCCGACGGTGCCATAGACATCGATATGCAGCACCGGGTTGTAGGAGGCGTCAGAGCGCAGGCTGCGGATGCGCTGCGACAGCCAGCCGACATATTCGGCAAGCTTGGCGCCGGTCTCGCCCAGTTTCTTCGGCACGTTGTTGATCAGCCCGTGCGGCAGCGCATCGACCCGCTTCAGGATCATCTTGTCCACCGCCGCATAGCGGTCGTCGCCGCTTTGCCCGAACAGCGACAGCGGCGCCGCCACCACCGGCAGATCCCATTCGTCGCAGATGACCTGGAACTTCATCCGTCCCGTGGCCCTGGCGGTCGCGTCCAGCAGCGCCTGCGACAGGCCGTAGCGGATCGCGGTATGCAGCGGCCGGCCCTCGACCTCGAGCGCATCGAAGAAGGCGGCATTGTCGCGAAAGCTGCCGACCGCGCGCCCTTCCAGCAGCGGCGCCAGATGCCGGCGCAGCAGCGGGATGAAGCGGGCGGCGGTGAACAGCGGATCGCGTCCGCCGGCGCCGGAATATTGCACGGCGGCGCAATCGCCCTCGGCGATCTGGCCGTTCTCCAGCTCCAGCAGGATCGAGATGCTTTCGCCGCGCTGGCGGATGCCGTCGAAGCCGCCGGTCAGCGGCGCGCCGCTATAGACGAACCCGTCCATAGGCGCGCCGGCCTTGATGGCCGCCTGGTCGTCGAAATAGAACGAGGCGAAGCCCGGCGCGAAATGGACTTTCCTGATGTGCATGTGATGTCTCTCGGCTTGTCTGGAGTGTCAGGCGGCGGGGCGGCCGACCAGCTTGCTGGCAGAGATGGCGCGGACATCGTCCACCACCATGTTGAACGAGGCCTCGCGGCCCTCGGCGCGGGCGCGTTCGGCGATCTTGTCGCGGTGCCAGGCCAGCACGTCGCGGGGCAGGGGCACGTTGCCCGCGTCATAGATGCGGATGGCGCCATGATTGTCGCGCACCGGCGTCAGCTTGCCCAGATTGGCGGCGGCGGGCGCGAAGGGGATGTCCATGACGCCCACGCGGAAGGCCTCGACCGCGCCGCGGGCGATGTCGCCGCGGCCCAGCTTCAGGATCTGGCGCATGACGGCATGGACCTCGGCCTCGATGATCTCGACCTCGGCATTGATCTCGGGGCCGTCGACGCGGTTCTGGTCGGCGATCATGTTGACCATCTGCCGCGTCGCCTTCAGCCCGGCCTGGTTGGCCTCCATGGTCGGCACGCCGCTGGCTTCGTGCGGGGTCTTGACGATGATCTTGGTGGCGCGGGCCTGCTTGGCGACCAGCGCCCCCAGGCAGATCACCGCCGTCGCCTGCGCCTCGTCCTCGGGGAAACCGCCCATCCATTGGTGGAAGACGGTGGTCAGCTGGTAATCGCCATAGCCCGCGTTCAGGAAATAGTGATGCGCCAGCTTGCGCAGGGAGCGCAGCGCGGCGACGTCCTGCACCAGGTTGCCGGCCTGGCCGTATCCCAGCGTCAGGCACCTGACCCCCTGTTCCAGCGCCAGCAGCCCTTCGAGGATCGCCACCACATGCGAGACGAAGGGCGGCACCAAGGTGCCGGTCAGCGGGCCGAAGGGCTCGCGGTTGATGCGGATGCCGGCCTCTTCGTAGCGGCCGACCAGCCGGTCGCAATATTGCCAATGCCGGATCGAGCGTTCCAGCGGCACGCGCTTGGCATAGGGGATGTTGTAGGAGATCCCGCCGCCCTCATAGCTGGAAAACCCGGCGCAAAGCGTGATCTCGGCCAGCAGCCGGGCATCGGGCGTGCCGTGCCGGACCTGCACCGGTTTCTCCACCGCCTCGACCAGCCGCCGGCAGCCGTCGACGCCATGGTTGACCGCCGGAAAGCCGTTCAGCAGCGAGGTGCCCGCCGCGCGCGAGCGGTCGATGCCCTCCTGCGCCTCGGCATAGCGGTTGTGGCGGGTATAGGCGTCGATGGTCGTCGGCAGCACGTCGCAATAGGGGGCAAGCCCGTTCAGCAGCGCGATATGCTCGCGCAGCAGGGCCACCCCGGCGCGGGGTTGCAGCAGGGTGCGGTTCTCGGCATCGGCGCGGCTGAGCGCCAGCGGGAAACGCTTGGCTTCGGGCAGGGCCTCCTGCAGGCGCAGGCCGGCGTCGAAATCGACATCGGGGCCGGTGGACCAGGTCTGCAGCACCTCGCGGCGCTCGGCGTCGAATGTGGCGTCGTCCAGGCGGGTATTGGTGATCTCGGTCATGGGTTCGGAAATGCTGGATCAGGCCGACAGGCGTTCGGTGATGCCGAAGGCGGCGGAGTTGTGGCCATAGGCCAGCGGGCGGCGGCTCTGGATGTCGGTCTTGAGCAGCTCGACCACATCCTCGAGCCGCACGGTCGGCGGAAACACCCGGTCGAAGCCCATCTCGAGGAAACGCTGCTCGACCTCGGCGAAGGCGCGCTTGCCGATCACCAGGTTGCCGCCGACATAAAGCAGGATCTCGCCCAGCCCGCGCTCCTCGCAGCGATCGCGCAAGCCCTGGCAGTCGATCTCGCCATGGCCATAGATCGACGAGACGAGGATGGCATCGGCCCTTTCCTCGATGGCAGCCTGGATGAACTCGTCCTGGCTGACCATGACGCCCAGGTTCACCACCTCGATACCGTTCCGGCTCAGCACGGCGGTGATGATCTTGTTGCCGACCGCATGGCAATCGGCGCCGATGACCCCCAGGATGACCCGGTATTCCGAGACCGCCTCCAGCATGGTTCCTCCCCTTCGCAATGAACCTGCGCCGAGGGGTAGGGGAATCACCCCCGTTGGGTCAAGTTTTGTGAATGAACATTATTGACAGGTAATAAATATTTATCTTTTTCGTGCCGGCCGCTTATGCAGGCCTGCATCGCAGGCATGGGACCGATCCGTGAAATGCTGGCCATTTCCATCCACCGACATGATGTTGCCGGTGATCGCCGGGCTGGCAGGCGGCCTCGGGCAGCTGTTCGAGCTTTTCGGCCAGCATGCTCGACATCGGCGCCGGCATCGATCAACAGCCTGACGGTGCGCGCAGCACGAAGCCCTATCACTGCACTCTGTCACAGAACCCTGTCGGCTATCCAGATGACTTGCCTTATGATGGCAAGGACCGCTACCATCCTTGCCAGCCACAGATCTGTTGTTGCTCGCTTCTTGCCCATGATGTGCTCCTGCTTCGCTGCAGGGCCATCATGGGATGCGATTCGGCGTTGATATATGTTGGCCTTCCACAGGCCCAGAACGAAGAAGCCCCGCCGGAGCGGGGCGGTGTCGTTACCGCATGTTCAACTGCGTTCCTAGAAGGCCCCCAGAATCGTTGCAATCCATAGTGCCAATCACTATGTTGATGGCAAGGATTGGGCTTTTCCCGGTCGACTAGGGGGCTCCGGCATGTCTGGGGCCTCCTCGTTCATGGGAATGTCTTCCGATTCCTGATTTTCGGGGCGATGATATCGAAAGCCCTGTTGGCTTGCTGAGGGCGCAGCACATTTATCGCTATAGGTCTGGCCGTCAGGTCTGCGAGTTGCAAGCCAACTGAGTTCTCTGATTTCTTTGAGAAAATTGGTTGAAAATCAACATCTCCAAAGTTTCGATTGACCCAACCCCAGTCTCGTTCTCCGGCGACAACCCTGCGGAACTCCGTAAGCGCCGTCTCCGTCCCATTGGGATTTGGGGTGCGCTTGGGAGCGCGAGTTGGGTGCGTTGGGGGGCGAGTGCCGGTTAGTGAAGCTCACAATGAGCTCA
>NZ_JBGOSN010000068.1:0-15495 GCF_046335115.1 Paracoccus sp. P2
CATGGACGATCTCGGCAGCCACAAGGGCGGCGCGGTGCGAAAGGCCATGCGGGCGGCAGGCGCGCATCTGCTGTTCCTCCCGCCATACAGCCCGGATCTGAGCTCCATCGAACACGATCGGGGGCTCACTCGAACGCATGGCGTTCGCCCCCTCATGTTCGCCGCGCCCAAGCCCCTCATGCGCTCCGCCGCCGAACGCACCGTCGAAGCCGCCTGGAAACGCCTCGGCACATGACCTGACAGCTTCTCCGCAAAGGANACGATCGGGGGCTCACTCGAACGCATGGCGTTCGCCCCCTCATGTTCGCCGCGCCCAAGCCCCTCATGCGCTCCGCCGCCGAACGCACCGTCGAAGCCGCCTGGAAACGCCTCGGCACATGACCTGACAGCTTCTCCGCAAAGGAATACGCCAACCACCTCAAAAACGCAGGCTATGCTTGGATTTGATATGGGCAGGATCTAGCGCCGGGCCCGGCCCAGTTCCAGATATTCGGGATCGAACCGCGCCAACCGCGCCAGCCTCTGCCAGTCGAGGATCTCGACCTCGGTGCCGATCCAGCGGATCAGCCCGTCGGCGCGCAGGTCGCGCACGGCGCGGTTCACATGGATCGGCGTATAGCCCAGGATGTCGGCCAGTTCCCTTTGCAGCAGCGGCAGGGTGAAGCGATGGTCCTGCGCCGCGCCCACACTGGCCAGCCGCGTGTAAAGCTCGCATAGAAGATGGGCCAGATGCGCGCTGGAGCGCAGCGAAGCGGCCGCGACCAGCCATTGCCGGTGAATCGCCGCGTCGATCGCGGTGGACATCCACAAGAGCCGGGTCAGATGCGGGAAGTTCTGGGTGATCTGCCGCAGCTCGGCATGATCGACGAACTCGACCTCGGATTCACCGACCGAGATCACGTCATGTTCCAGCCCAGCCAGCACGAAGGCGTGCAGGTCCACGAAATCCCCCGGAACATGCAGGGCGGTGATCACCCGCTCGCCCGGACGCCCGACCAGCTCATGCTGGCGGGCCGACATGCCGCGCAGCATCATGCAGCTGCGCCTGGCCATCCGCCCGCGTGGCACGATCACCTCGCCGGGACGAAAGCAGACATGCTGGGTCGGAATGGCGCGCAGGCAGGCAATATCGGATTCGGAAAGCAGGTCTCGTCTTTGCAAATATCGGACGAAATATTCGGTGATGGCCATGACGCTCCTCGGCTCGACCGCCGAAGATTGTCAACGCGCCGCGGGCGGTGCAATGATCTCGGGACTCCGGTTAACATTCATCAATCATGTCATAACCCCGCCGGATTCATAGGCTTCTTTCGCCTTCAGCCCGGTTTCGGCGCCGGAACGCCCAGAGCCTCGGCCAAGAGCGCAAAGCTTTGCCCCGCATCGGCGCCTTGCCGGGTGAAGAAGGCGTCCAGGGCCGGGTAAAGCCGCACCGCCTCGTCCAGCCGGGGGTCCGAGCCCGGCGCATAAAGCCCGGCGCGGATCATCAGCTCGGATTCGGCATAGGTGCCCAGCGTCGCCCGCGCCCGCGCGATCAGCGCGTTCTCGGCCGCACTGGCCGCCTGCGGCAGGGAACGCGAGACCGAGCGCAGCACGTCCACCGCCGGGAACCGCCCGCGCTCGGCGATGGCGCGGTCCAGCACGACATGGCCGTCCAGCACGCCGCGCAGGATGTCGGCCACCGGTTCCTCCATGTCCGAGCCGGCGACCAGCACGCTGAAGATCGCGGTGATGTCGCCCGACCCCTCGGGGCCCGGCCCGGAACGCTCGGCCAGCGACATGATCAGATG
Source organism: Paracoccus sp. P2 (assembly GCF_046335115.1). Taxonomy (NCBI): domain Bacteria; kingdom Pseudomonadati; phylum Pseudomonadota; class Alphaproteobacteria; order Rhodobacterales; family Paracoccaceae; genus Paracoccus; species Paracoccus sp. P2. Next base: position 1,788 of record NZ_JBGOSN010000068.1, read on the forward strand.
CGAGGTCGAGGGCGGAAAGCCGCGATAGCTGGGGCTTTCCCCCGCCGCCAAGGCGATTTCCCGATGGGCCTCGGCAAAGCGGGTGATCGAATCGGCCAGGAACAGCACATGCCGGCCCTGGTCGCGGAAATGCTCGGCCACCGTCATCGCCGCCCAGGCGCAACGCCGCCGCATCAGCGGCGACTGATCCGAGGTCGCCACCACCACGACGGCGCGGGCCATCCCTGCCTCACCCAGCGTCTCCTCGACGAATTCGCGCAGTTCGCGCCCGCGCTCGCCCACCAGCGCGATCACCACGACATCGGCCGAGACCCCCTGGGCCAGCGCCGAAAGCAGCGTCGACTTGCCGACGCCCGAGCCGGCGAACAGCCCCATCCGCTGGCCGCGCACCAGGGGCAGCAGCGTGTCGAAGACCGCAAGCCCGGTATCCAGCCGCCCGCCCAGCCGGTTGCGCAGGGCGGCCGGCGGCGGGGCGGGCCGAAAGCCGCGTTCCTCGCCGCCGGCGACCAGAGGACGGCCGTCGAGGGGCCTGCCGAAAGGGTCGATGATTCGCCCGATCCAGCCATTCGCCGGCGCCAGCATCGGCGCAAAAACCAGCTCGACCCGCGTGCCGATCGACAACCCGTCCATCGGCCCCTCGGGCAGGATCGCCGCCTGGTCGGCATGCAGCGCAATGATCTCGCCGCCGAGGTTTTCGCCGGAACGCATTAAAAAGACGACGCGATCACCCAGGGACGCATGGCTGTTCAGCCCGCCCGCCAGGATCACCCCGGCCTGGATCGCGCTGACCTGGCCGAAATGCCGGGTCAGGCGGACCCGCCGTATCCGCGTCGCGATAGATTGCATTTTATCCATTTCGTCCTCGCTTTTTTCGGCGGGCGCCCCTGCCTCGAAAGGGTTTCTAAACCAGTCGAGGTTAAGACCGGGTTTATCGGAACCTGAGGAGAAGCCTCGATGTTTGACCGTATCGACACCCTGCGGATGGCCAGTTCGCTGACGGCCCATGCCGCCGAACGGCAAAAACTGATCGCCCGGAACGTCGCCAATGCCGACACCCCCGGCTTCCGGTCACGCGATCTTGCCGGCTTTGCCGAAACCTATCGCAGCCAGAGGACCACGGGCATGCGCGTCTCGCGGCCGGGGCATCTGGCGGGGGCCGGCTGGGGGGCGGGCTCCGCGCGCATCGCCGATGCCGGTGGCGAGCCCGCGCCCAACGGCAACTCCGTCTCGCTCGAAGACGAGATGTTTCGCAGCGCCGCCGCCAAGCGCCAGTTCGACCTGTCGCTGGCGGTGACCAAGTCCTCGCTTGCGCTGGTCCGCACCAGCCTTGGCCGCCGCGGCTGAGGGGGCGATCATGACCCAGCCGCTTTCCGCGACCGAACTGGCCGTGTCGGGGATGAAATCCCAGGCCGTGCGCCTGCGCCATATTTCGGAAAACATCGCCAATGCCGACACACCCGGCTATCGCCGCAAGCTGGTGGCGTTCCAGGAACAGGTCGATTTCGGCCGCCCGACCGGCGCGGTCGCCGCGGGGCCGACCCGGCTGGACCGGCGCGAATTGCCGCGCGTCTACGACCCCGCGCATCCGATGGCCGACGACGGAGGCTATTACGCGGGCTCCAACGTGGACCTGATCGTCGAGATCGCCGACGCGAAAGAGGCAAGCCGCAGCTACGAGGCCAATCTGCGCGTCTTTGAACAATCCCGCCAGATGGGCAGTTCGCTGCTGGATCTGATCCGCCGCTAAGGGGCAATGCCATGATTTCTTCACCGACAATCGCCGCCACCTCCGCCGCAACCGCCTATGACCGCGCCCGCCATGCCGTCGCCCCGGCCGCGGGCCTGCCGCAGGGTGTGACCAACGCCGCGACGGATTTTGCCCGCGTGATGGAACGGGTCGACCTGGCCGCCACCGGCGCCATGACCGGCAAGACCGAGACGCATGACCTGGTCCACAGCATCGCCCAGGCCGAGATCGCGCTCGAGACCGTGGTGGCGATCCGCGACAAGGTGGTCGAGGCCTATCAGGAAATCCTGCGCATGCCGGTCTGAGGGGTAGTCATGGACGAGAACCAGATCTTCGACCTGACCCGGCAGGCGCTGTGGATCGCGGTGCGCATGTCGGCGCCGCTGCTGATCGTGGCGCTGGTGACCGGCGTGGTCATCGGCCTCTTTCAGGCGCTGACCTCGGTGCAGGAGATGACGCTGACCTTCGTGCCCAAGATCGGCCTGATGCTGGTGGTGTTCTGGGTCAGTATGAGCTTCATGACCGCGACGCTGACCAGCTTCTTCACCGACCGGATCCTGCCGCAGATCGCGGGGTCATAGGCCATGGAGAACGCGATCTATGCCGCATTGACCCGGCAATCCGGCCTGATGCGAGAGATGCACACCGTCGCCAACAACATCGCCAACGCCAATACCGCCGGCTTCCGGCGCGAGGGCGTGGTGTTTTCGGAATACATGGTGGCGCTGGACGGGCGTGGCGAAACCCTGGCCATGGCCAATGGCCGCGGCCGATTGGTGGATCTTGCCCCCGGCGGCATGACCCAGACCAACGGCCGCTTCGACATGGCCATCGACGGCGAGGGATTCCTGATGGTCCAGACCCCGCAGGGCAACCGCCTGACCCGCGCCGGTGCCTTCATGACCAATGCCGAGGGCGAGCTGGTCAATCCCGACGGCTATCCGCTGCTCGACGACGGCGAGGCCCCGATCGTGATCCCGGCCGGGGTGGGCAGCGTCGGGATCGGCACCGACGGCACCATCTCGGCCGACGGCAGCCCGATCGGCCGGATCGGCGTCTTCGCCAGCCCCGACCCGGCACGGCTGCGTCATATCGCCGGCACGCTCTTCGATCCCGGCGGCGCGGTCGAGCCGCTGGACCAGGCGGTGCTGCGCCAGGGCTTTCTGGAGGATTCCAACGTCGATCCGGTGCTGGAAATCGCCCGCATGATCGAGGTCCAGCGCGCCTATCAGCTGGGCCAGAGCTTCCTCGACCAGGAAGACCAGCGCATCCGCCAGACCATCACCTCGCTGACCCGGTGAAAGGACAAAGCATGAGAGCACTTCAGATCGCGGCATCGGGCATGAGCGCGCAGCAGATGCGCGTCGATGTCATCTCGAACAACCTCGCGAACATGTCCACGACGGGCTACAACCCGCGGCGGGCGGAGTTCGCCGACCTGCAATACCAGCAGGCCACCCGGCCCGGCACGCTGACCGCCGCCACCGGCGCCATGGTCCCGGCGGGCGTGCAGCTTGGCCTGGGCGTGCGCCCGGCCAGCGTGACGGTCATGCTGGCGCAGGGCACCCCGGTCCAGACCAACGGCGATCTGGACATCGCCATCGACGGCAACGGCTATCTGGAGGTCACGATGCCCTCGGGCATCTCGGCCTATACCCGCGACGGCAGCCTGAAACGCTCGGCCGAAGGGCAGGTCGTCACCTCCGAGGGCTATCCGCTGGTGCCCGACATCACCATCCCCGAGGACGCCCGCAGCATCGCGATCAATGCCGACGGCCAGGTCTTCGCCTATTTCGACGACCGGGTCGAACCCGAGAACCTGGGCCAGATCACCCTGGCCAATTTCGTCAATGCCAAAGGGCTCGAGGCGATCGGCTCGAACCTGTTCCTGGAAACCGCGGCCTCGGGCGCGCCCCAGGTCGCCACGCCGGGACAAGAGGGGCTGGGCACGATCCGCGCCGGCTTCCTCGAGGAAAGCGCGGTCGATCCGGTGCGCGAGATCGCCGAGCTGATCAAGGCGCAGCGCGGCTACGAGCTGAACTCCAAGGTGATCACCGCCGCGGACCAGATGCTTGGCACCACGGTGCAGGTGCGCTGATGCGGGGGCTCGTGCTTTTGCTGATGCTGCTGCCGCAAGGGACGCTTGCCGGGTCGGTGGTGGCCAACCGCACGCTGCCGGCCGGCACGGTGATCGCGGCCGGCGACGTCTCGCTGGTCCCCGACCAACCCGGCGGTATCGAGGAGATCGCCGCGGTCCTGGGCCAGCAGTTGCGCGTCATGGTCTACCAGGGCCGCCGCATCGCCCCCTCGACCCTGACTGCGCCGACCCTGGTCGGGCGCAACCAGATCGTCACCATCGCCTATGAAAAGGCCGCCCTGCGGATCGAGGCCGAGGGCCGCGCGCTTTCGGCCGGCAGCGCCGGGCAGGTCATCCGCGTCATGAACAACGCCTCGCGCGTGACCGTCTCGGGCCGGGTGGCCGCGGACGGGACGGTCATCGTCCGGCAGAACTGAAAGGCAGCCCATGCTCCAGCCCATGTCTCCCCGCCCCGCGCTGCTGCTTGGCGCCCTGTCCCTTGCCCTGTCGCTTTCGGCCTGCGGCCGGGTCTCGCAGATCGGGCAGGTGCCCAACATGACCGCCCCCGAAAGCAGCGTCGAATACCAGGCGATGACCTCGTCGGGCCATGGCGTACAGGAGCTGCCCTATCGGGCGGACAGCACGGCCTCGCTCTGGAGCATGTCGCAGAACTCGCTGGTCGCGGACCGGCGCGCCTCGACGCGCGGCGACATCCTGACCGTGGTGATCGAGATCGACGACAGCGCCGAAATCCAGAACAGTTCGGGGCGCAGCCGCAGTTCGGCCGACAAGGTCGGCATTCCCTCGCTGGCAGGCCTGCCGCAGCGCATCGACCGCATCCTGCCGGAAGGCGCCAGCATGGAGGAACTGGCCGAGGCCAAGGCATCCTCGAGCTACAAGGGCAGCGGCAATATCTCGCGCCGCGACAAGCTGACCCTGCGCGTCGCGGCGACGGTGGTGGACCGGCTGCCCAACGGCGTCCTGCGCATCCAGGGCACGCAGGAGGTGCGGGTGAACTACGAGCTGCGCGAACTGACCGTCAGCGGCTTCGTCCGCCCCTCGGATATCGGGCGGCGCAACGAGATCGCCTATGACCGCATCGCGGGCGCGCGCATTTCCTATGGCGGCCGCGGCCAGATCAGCGATGTCCAGCAGCCGCGCTATGGCCAGCAGCTGGCCGACATCCTCTTGCCTTACTGAAGACGGAGGGGGGCCCGGTGAAAAAGATCCTGCTTATCCTGATCCCCCTGCTGGCCTTTCTGGGCGGCGCGGTCGGCGGCGACATGCTGGGCGGCGCGAAGCCGGCTGCCTCCGTCCAGGGCGACGCCGCCACGGCGGCCGAGCCGGGCCATCAGGTGTCCGAATCCGCCGATCCCGCGCAGGGCCATGGCGGCGAGGGCAGCGGCGACGGCGGCGGCGCTGCCGAGGCCAGCCTCGACTGGTTCGCGTTTCCCAACCAGTTTTTCGTGCCGATCCTGCGCAACGGCACGCCATCGGCGATCATGATCCTGTCGCTGAGCGTCGAGATGCCCGCCTCGGCCCGCGCAGAGATCGAGGCGCAGGAGCATCGGCTGCGGGACGCCTTGCTGAACGCGCTGATGATCGAGGCGAATACCGGCGGCTTCAACGGCAATTTCACCGCCGAACCCGCCCTGCAACGCCTGCGCGCCGCCCTGCTTGCGGCGGGGCAAAAGGCCGCGGGGCCGAATGTCAGGCGCATCCTGATCGAGGATATCGGCCAGCAGATCCAGTAAGGCTCGGCGATCCGGGCCGGCAGCCATGGCCGAACCGCTTCAAGTGGACGCCCGGTCGGCAGCCTGTTTTCGCACCCGCTGGCACGGCCCTGCTCTTGGCCGATGCATTCCACCGTGGCCGGGGCAACGCATTTTCCGGCCTTCCAAGGCAGGCGTGGCGCCCCGCAACCGCACGGGATTCCGCCAAAAAGGGGGCCGGTGAGCGGCTTCGGATCGCCGGGCGGCTCAGCGGTCGTCGCCGGCGGCCGGCGAGCCGCTCGCGGTGCCCTCGGCCCAGGGGGCAGTCGTGCCGACGCCATCGGCCAGGGCCATGATCTGGGCATGGCTGCGGCCCAGTTCGCCGCGAAAGGCGTCCCGCACCGCCAGCCGGATCAGCCGGCGGCAGATGCGCCGCTCGGCTGCGGGCAGCAGCCGGCCCTTGCGCAGCCATTTCAGCAGCATCAGCGCCATCAGCGGCGGAAAGAACAGCCGGCCTGCGACCCGGCGATAGACGAACCAGGCGTTGCGATGCAGGTAATACACCTTCCAGAGCGGCCGGGGCGTCGCCCCCGCGGTCTGGGTCGCGCAATCATGCTCGAACTCCAGGTCCGGGGCGAAAAGCAGCCGGCCGCCGGCCTGGGTCAGTCCCAGGGAATAGAGCACGTCGTCGCCATAGATGAACAGCCGGCCATCGGGATAGCCGGCACGGGCCACCCCGGCGCGCGACACGAAGAAGCCGACGAAGGAGGTGCCGTCCAGGGGCCGCGGCACCGGCGCATCGTAATCGCTGTCGGGAATGTGAAAGGCCGCCCGGCCGCCCCCCGCCAGCACGCGCAGGAAGACCGGCAGGTCGCCGAAGGGGTTGACCCAGGGCCGGTTCATCTCGCAGATCCGGCCGCCGGGAAAGCGCACCGCCGCCGCCAGCGCCTCGGCGCCGGGCCAGCGGCCCTCGGCCAGGCCTTGCCGGAACCGGGCGATGGCGCCGGTCGCGGGCCGGGCATCGTCGTCCATCAGGACCAGCCAGTCGGGGTCGAGCCTGCGGCCGGTCTCGCGCATGCCCACCTCGAACCCCAGCGCGCCGCCGCCGTTTTCCGGCATCTCGATGACGACCAGCCGCGGATCGCCCTGCCCGGCCAGCCATTCCCGCGTGCCATCGGTCGAGCCGTTCTCGACCACCACGACATGGTCGAGCGGCTCGGCCAGCAGGCGGGCCAGCGTCTTTTCCAGATGCGCCAGCCGGTTGAAGGTAACGACGACCGCCGCAATGACCGGAGGGGGAGGATCAGGCTGGTTCAAGGCGGGCTCACGGATTGGCTGGCGGAACGGGCGCGAAGCCGGGGCTTCTTAGCAAGAGACGCGGCGGGGATAAAGCGGCCGTGCCCGCCCGCCTGGACGGCAGGCACCCGATTCGCGGCAAGCCGCGCCAAGATCCGGACGCCGCGGAATGCGGGCCGTCCGGCCAGGCCGGGCCCGGACGGGTCCGCGATGCGTTCGGACGGTTGCCGGGCCAGCTATTCCCCCTCGCCCAGCAGGCGCAGCAGATAGCGGCCATAGGCATTCTTGGCGCATTGCCCCGCCCTGGCCCGCAGTTCGTCAGCGGAAATCCAGCCGGCCTGGAAGGCGATCTCCTCGGGGCAGCCGGTCTGCAGGCCCTGGCGGTTTTCCAGCGTGCGCACGAAATTCCCCGCATCCAGCAGGCTGGCATGGGTGCCGGTATCCAGCCAGGCGAAGCCGCGGCCCATCTTCTCGACGCTCAGCTGGCCCTCGTGCAGATAGCTCTCCAGAAGCGTGGTGATCTCCAGCTCACCCCGGTCCGAGGGGCGGACCTCGGCCGCGCGCCGCGGCGCCGTGCCGTCCAGGAAGTAAAGCCCGGTGACGGCGAAATTCGACGGCGGCTCGGCCGGTTTCTCGACAATGGCCCGCACCCGGCCCGCCTGATCGAAGTCGACGACGCCATAGCGTTCGGGGTCGGACACCTGGTAGCCGAAGACCGTGCCGCCCGTATCGCGCCGGTCTGCGGCCTCCAGCAGCAGGGGCAAGCCGTGGCCGAAGAAGATGTTGTCGCCCAGCACCATGGCCGAGGGCGCGCCCGCCAGGAAATCCTCGGCCAGCAGATAGGCCTGCGCCAGCCCGTCGGGCGAGGGCTGCACCAGGTAGTGAAAGCCGAGCCCCCATTGGCTGCCGTCGCCCAACAGGCGGCGGAACTGGTCCTGGTCCTCGGGGGTGGTGATGATGGCAATCTCGCGGATGCCCGACAGCATCAGCACGGTGATCGGGTAATAGATCATCGGCTTGTCATAGATCGGCAGCAGCTGCTTGGACAGGCCCATGGTGATCGGATAAAGCCGCGTGCCCGAGCCGCCGGCCAGGATGATGCCCTTGCGGCGGCTGGCGGAATTTTCGGATTGGGTCATGGTTTCAGCTCCTGCAAGACCTTGGCGAGACCGGCGCGCCAGTCGGGGCGACTGATGCCGAACTCCCGCAGAATGGCGGCGCAGTTCAGGCGCGAATTGGCCGGGCGCCGGGCGGGGGTGGGATAATCCGCCGTGGAAATCTCGGTGACGCGGCAGGAAAGTCCGGCCTGCGCCATGATCTCGCGCGCAAAGCCGGCCCAGCTGGTGTCGGGGCTGCCCGCGAAGTGATAGATCCCCCCGCGCGAGGCGTCACCGCGCATCGCGCCCAGCATGGCCAGGCAGGCTGCGGCGATATCGGCCGCCGGGGTCGGGCCGCCCTGCTGATCGGCGACGACGCGCAGTTCCTCGCGCTCGGCGCCCAGCCGCAGCATGGTCCTGACGAAATTCGCGCCATGGGCCGAGAACACCCAGGAGGTGCGCATGACCGCCCATTGCCCGCCGGCGGCGGCGATGCCCCGCTCTCCGGCCAGCTTGGTCGCGCCATAGACGCCCAGCGGGCCGGTCGGGTCGGTCTCGGCCCAGGGCCGCTCGCCCGAGCCGTCGAAGACGTAATCGGTCGAAATATGCAGGAAAGGCACGCCGATCTCCGTCGCGGCCCGGGCCATGGCAGCGGGGGCCTCGGCATTGACGGCGCGGGCCAGGTCGGGCTCGGATTCGGCGCGGTCGACGGCCGTATAGGCCGCGGCGTTCAGCACCGCCGCACAGTCGGATGCCCGGATCGCCGCGGCGCAGGCGGCGGGATCGGTCAGATCGGCCTGGTCGCGGCCGAGGAATCGCGCCCAGGGCGCCAGCCGCGCCAGCTCGGTCGCGACCTGTCCGGTGCGGCCGAAGACCAGCAGACCCTTCATGCCGTGCCGAGCCTTTCCCCGACCCCCTGCCGGGTCAGCAGCGGCCGCCACCACTCCTCGTTTTGCAGATACCATTCGACGGTGCGCCTCAGCCCCTCCTCGACCGTGACCGAGGGGCGCCAGCCCAGCTCGGTGCGGATGCGGGTCGGGTCGATGGCATAGCGCCGGTCGTGGCCCGGCCGGTCAGCGACGAAGGTAATGAGCCGGTCATGCGGCGCGGCATCCGGGCGCAGCCGGTCCATATGGCCGCAGATGCTGCGCACCAAGTCGATATTCCTGGCCTCGTTCTCGCCGCCGATATTGTAGCTGCGGCCGATGCGGCCCTTTTCCAGCACCAGCAGCAGCGCAGCGGCGTGGTCTTCGACATAAAGCCAGTCGCGGACATTGCCGCCGTCGCCATAGACCGGGATCGGCCGGCCGTGCAGCGCGTTCAGGATCACCACCGGCACCAGCTTTTCCGGGAAATGGAACGGCCCGTAATTGTTCGAGCAATTGGTCAGCACCACCGGCAGGCCATAGGTCTCGTGCCAGGCGCGGACCAGGTGGTCCGAGGCGGCTTTCGAGGCCGAATAGGGGCTGCGCGGGTCGTAGGGCGTGTCTTCGGTGAACTGGCCGGTCTCGCCCAGCGAGCCGAAAACCTCGTCGGTCGAGATGTGGTGGAAACGAAACCCCTCGGGCCGGCCCTGCGCGGTCCACCAGGCCCGCGCCGCCTCAAGCAGGTTGTAGGTGCCGGTCACGTTGGTCTCGATGAAGGCGCCCGGCCCGTCGATCGAGCGGTCCACATGGCTTTCCGCGGCCAGATGCATGATCGCATCGGGCCGGTGCGCGGCCAGGATGCGGCCCAGCGCGGCGCGGTCGCGGATGTCGGCCCGTTCGAAGGCGTAGAGCGGGCTGCCGGCCGCCGAGGCCACGTTCTCCAGATTGGCGGCATAGGTCAGCGAATCGAGGTTCACCACCGAATGTCCCCGCGCCACCGCCAGCCGCACCACCGCCGAACCGATGAATCCCGCGCCGCCGGTCACCAGAATCTTCATAATCTCGCCTCGTACTCAAAAGGCCCCTCATAGGTGAAAGGGCTGTCGAACTCGTTCAATGTCGGTGCGGCCGCATCCTTGGCCGACAGGATCGGCGGGCCGGCGACGCCCCAGTCGATGCCGATACTGTCCCAGACCACCGATCCGTCGCAATCGGGCGCATAATAATCCGTACATTTATACAGGATTTCCGTGTCAGGCTCGCGCGTGACGAAACCGTGCAGGAAGCCCGGCGGAATCCACAGCTGGCGGCCGTTTTCAAAGGACAGCTCGCAGCCGGTCCATTGGCCATAACTCGGGCTGCCCCTGCGGATATCGACCGCCACGTCGAAAAGCCGGCCGCGCCCGCAGCGCACCAGCTTGCCCTGGGCATGGGGCGGGGCCTGGAAATGCAGCCCCCGCAAGGTGCCCGCCGCCGCCGATAGCGAATGGTTGTCCTGCACGAATTCCGGCAGGTCCAGCCCCGCCCGATGCAGGGTCTTTCGGCTCCAGCTTTCGCAAAAGAACCCGCGATCATCGCCGAACCGCCGCGGAACAAGGACCAGGACGCCCGGAAGCGAGGTCTTTTGGATCTGCATCTGTCTCTACCAGATTTGCCTTGCGCAGAATGCGTATGGAGCAACTCCCAAAGGCGCGCAAGCGGCGCGCCGCCGGCGCAGCCTATGTCTGCGGCAATTAAAATGCACGGGGAATTACGCGTGACTTCGCGTGCCGGTTTGGCACCCTGTCGGGGCACGATCCCGACCGCCACGCCCGACCGCCACGAACGAAGCCCGCAATGCGATACCGCCACGTTGCCACCTATATCGGCCCCCAAGCGCCCTTCGTGACCAATATCACGAATCTGCGGACCTTTTCCGGCCCGGAGGGGCATGCGCTTTACAGCATCACCCATCTCGGCGGCGGCATCGCGGCCTATCGCGTCACCTCGGCCGACCAGCCGATCGAGATGATCGGCGCCCAGCCCCATGCCGCCGCGCTGGGCTATGGCGGCACCCCGGATGCCAGCATCGTCACGCTGAAGGGCGGGCCGGTGCTGTTCGGCACCGGGCTGCGCGATGCGCTGGGTGCCGGCATCCTGCTGGACGGCCAGGGCGGGTTTCGCGACGGCGCGTCGCTGGCCGGGCCGGCAGGGCTGCCCGCCGACGTGATCCGGCTGGGCCAGTTCCAGACGCCGCAGGGGGATTTCCTCTATTCGGCCCGCGACGGGCAGACGGCCTTCGACATCTGGCGGCTGGCCGCGGACGGCGCCATCGCCCATGTCACCCGGGCGGCACTGCCGCTCGGCTCGGGCGTGCAGGGGACCGAGATCGACGATATGCTGGTGGCCACGCTGGCCGACCGCAGCTTCATCATCTCGGCCTCGGCCACCGGCAACTATGTCGCGGTGCAAATGATCCATGCCGACGGCTCGGTCGGCACGGCGCATATGCTGTGGTCCTGGCACGGCCTTGGCATGGACCAGCCCAGCCACCTGGCCACGGTCGCGGTGGGCGGCGTGACCTATCTGGTGGTCGCGGCGGCGCAAAGCTCGTCCCTGACCACCATGCGCCTGACCTACGAGGGCGCGCTTCTGCCGGCCGATCACGTCATCGACGAACGCAACACCCGCTTTGCCGGCGCCACCGCGCTTGCGACCGCGACCCTGGACGGCCGCGCCTTCGTCTTCGTGGGCGGCGGCGACGACGGGCTGAGCGTCTTCACCGTGCTGCCCGAGGGGCGGCTGCTGCACCTTGCCACGCTGGTCGACACCAACGACCGGGCGCTGGCCGATGTCTCGGCGCTTTCGGCGTTGGTGATCGACGGCAAGATCGCGCTTTTCGCCTCGTCGCGCACGGAAAGCGGCATCACGCAATTCGTCTTCGAACCGGGTGGCATCGGCCTGACGCGGGTGGTCGGCGCGGGCTGGCAGTCGGGGACCGAGGGCAACGACATGATGCAGGCCAGCGCCGAGACGAGCAGGCTGGAGGGCGGCGCCGGCGACGACATCCTGATCGCCGGCAGCAGCCCGGTGCAGATGACCGGCGGCGCCGGCGCGGACATCTTCGTGGCGGCCGAGGTCAACGGCAAGATCACCATCACCGATTTCGAGCCGGGGGTGGACCGTCTGGACCTGTCCTTCCTGGGCATGGTCCGCAATGTCGGGCAGTTGGGGTTCAGGCCGGAAAGCTATGGAATCAGGATATTTTACGGAAATTCGGTTATCTGGGTCATGACACGGGACAATACGATGCTGCAGGCCAGCGCCTTTGACAATTCGCTTTTCCCCATCGCGCATTACGCGGCCCCCGACATGCGCACGACGGTGGTGGGCACGGCGGGCAACGACACGCTGAGCGCAGGCCACAACGGCTCGGACGTCTTCGGCCATGCCGGCGACGACCTGCTTCTGGGCGGACCGGGGGACGACAATCTCCAGGGCGGGCCGGGCAACGACACGCTGGAGGGGCGGGACGGCAACGACCTGATCTATGGCGGCAACGGCAATGACAGCCTGGTCGGAGGGGCTGGCGCCGATACGCTGTATGGGGACGCCGGGCATGACACGCTGGCCGGACATGCTGGCGATGACCGGTTGTTCGGCGGCGACGGCAACGACCTGCTGTTCGGTGGCAACGGCAATGACAGCCTCGTCGGCGGATCCGGGGCCGATACCTTGCGCGGCGAGCACGGAAACGACACGCTGGCCGGACATGACGGCGATGACCAGTTGTTCGGCGGCGACGGCAACGACCTGCTGTTCGGTGGCAACGGCAATGACAGCCTCGTCGGCGGATCCGGGGCCGATACCTTGCGCGGCGAGCACGGAAACGACACGCTGGCCGGACATGACGGCGATGACCAGTTGTTCGGCGGCGATGGCAATGACCTGCTGTTCGGCGGCAACGGCAACGACAGCCTCGTCGGCGGATCCGGGGCCGATACCTTGCGCGGCGAGCACGGAAACGACACGCTGGCCGGACATGACGGCAATGACCAGCTGTTCGGCGGCGATGGCAATGACCTGCTGTTCGGCGGCAACGGCAACGACAGCCTCGTCGGCGGATCCGGGGCCGATACCTTGCGCGGCGAGCACGGAAACGACACGCTGGCCGGACATGACGGCAATGACCAGCTGTTCGGCGGCGACGGTAACGACCTGTTGCAAGGAGACGCGGGCAACGACCTTCTGGAAGGCGGTCCGGGCAACGACACCCTCCTCGGCGGCGAGGGGTATGACCTGATGCGGGGCGGCGACGGCAACGACGTGCTAAGGGGCGGTCCGGGCCATGACACGCTTCATGGCGATGCCGGCGCAGATGAACTCAATGGCGACGACGGCCACGACCTGCTTTACGGCGGCGAAGGCAATGACACCCTGCGCGGCGGCCCCGGCCATGACAGCCTGTCCGGCGGTCTCGGCGATGACCTGCTGGACGGCGGCCCGGGCAATGACGAAATTTTCGGCGGCGAGGGCAACGACACCCTGATCGGCGGGACCGGTCATGACAGCTTGCTTGGAGGGGCCGGCGACGACCTGCTTCAGGGCGGTGACGGCAGTGACACGCTGGCAGGCGGGGCGGGCTCCGACACGCTGGTCGGCGGGCTTGGCGCCGACGTGTTCGTGTTCTCGGCCACCGAAGACCTGGACGGCAGCATCGATGTCATCCTGGATTTCCAGCCTGGCGAGGACAGGATCGACCTTGCAGGCCTGGGACTGACCTTTATCGGCAGCGAGAATTTTTCCGCTCCGGGTCAGCTTCGCGCCGACTGGTCGCAGGCCGGCGCGCATCGGCTTCTGGTCGACCTGGACGGCGATGGCACGGCCGAGCTGACGATCGAGCTGGGCGGGCTGGAGCAGTTGAACGCCTCGGA
>NZ_JBGOSN010000069.1:0-15012 GCF_046335115.1 Paracoccus sp. P2
CATCCCCACACCCGCATAAGACACGTCATTAACGACGTCACTATGCACGTGCCTTAATCCATCAGCCCAAACTCAGGCAGGCGGTAACAATCGGGCCGTTACTTTTCTCCGGGAAACCAGACGGAAGCCACCCCGCGAAAGGAATCAGGCAATTTTCACTCTGATCAATGATGTGCGGAATCGCAATCCGGCGGGGGTGGATTCCCGGCGGGAAGCTAGCGAATGCGACATAGGAACCGCAGCAAAACAGCGAAGCCGGTCATTCAAGCAGCGCGCAGATCACCGGGCGGAAAGCCACTGCGCTGCGTTTGGTGGTGCGCCCGTCTGCTCAGAGCAGGGCGACAGGTCTGGGCGCGAAACCTTGCCGTCAACCATTTCAAGATGGTGGAGGCAGCGGCGAGATAGCCCTCCATCGGCGCGATCAAGCCGTCAGAAAGGTCGCCTTTTGGCACAAAAGGCAAATCTTCCTGAAACGCCACAAGTCTCACATGGTCGGAGCGAGAGGATTCGAACCTCCGACCCCCTGCTCCCGAAGCAGGTGCGCTACCAGGCTGCGCTACGCTCCGACCGTGAAGGGGCAGGTAGCCCCTGGGACAACGGAATGCAAGGGGGAATCTTGCAGATCCGCCACAGAAAACCGCGTCAGCCCCGCGGCCGCAGCAGGCGCTGCAACAGGCTCCAGCGCGGGGCCGTCACCGCGTCGCTGCCAAAGCGCGCCCGCGTCGCCGGACGCAGGCGCGAGGCACCCAGCCGCTCGCGCAGCAGGATGTAAAGCCCCGAACCCATAATCAGCCCCGCCCCCAGCACCGTCGGCCCGTCCGGGCGCTCTCCGAACAGGAACCAGCCATAGGCCACCGCCCAGAGCATCTGCGAATATTGCATCGGCGCGACATTGGCCGCCTCGCCGGCCTGATAGGCCAGGATCAGCAGAAAGCCCGCCGCAAGGCCCAGGGCCGCGATCACCCCGGTCAGCGCCAGGTCGCCCAGCTCCATCGGGCGATAGGCGAAACCCAGCGAAGCGCCGGTCAGCAGGAAATTCCCGATCATCGGCCAAAGCAGCAGGATCACCGTGCGCTCGGACCGGCCCAGGCGCCTCACCGCGATGGCCGACAGCGCCGTGGCCGTCGCCCCCATCAGCGCCGCCAGATGCCCCAGGCCCAGCGGCGTCACGCCGGGGCGCAGCACGATCAGCACCCCGCAAAGCCCGGCGCAGACCGCCAGCCAGCGGTGCAGCCCGACCCTTTCGCCCAGCAGCGGCACCGACAGCACGGTGACGATCAGCGGCGCGGCAAACAGGATGGAATAGACCTGCGCCAAGGGCAGCACCGAAAAGGCATAGAAACCGCCGACCCCCGAGGCGACGATGCAAAGCGAACGCAGCCCGACCCAGAACGGGTGGCGCGGCCGCAATGTGCCATGCGTCGGGTCGCGCAGCAGCAGCACCGCCAGCGGCGGAAAAGACAGCAGCGCCGAGAAGAACAGGATCTGCAAGGCTGGATAGGTAGCCCCCAGCAGCTTGATGATCACGTCATGGGTCGAATAGAGCCCCATGGACAGAAGCGCGAGCAGCGCGCCCTTGATATTGCCCGCCGTCATGCGCCCCTCCGACGCTCCGCGATGGGGCCGCGCCTGTTTGAAACAGGCGCGGCACGTCGATTACAGCGCCGAAAGCGCCGCGACGATATGGTCGCCCATCTCGGCGGTCGAGACCGGCTTGCCGCCCTCGGCGCCCATCAGGTCGCCGGTGCGCACGCCATCGGCCAGCACCTTCTCGACCGCCTTTTCCAGCAGGTCGGCCTCGGCGCCCAGGCCGAAGGAATAGCGCAGGCACATGGCGAAGCTGAGGATGCAGGCGATCGGGTTGGCCTTGCCCTGCCCGGCGATGTCGGGGGCCGAGCCGTGCACCGGCTCGTAAAGCGCCTTGGGCCGGCCGTTCTCCATCGGTGCACCGAGGCTGGCCGAGGGCAGCATGCCCAGGCTGCCGGTCAGCATCGCCGCCGCATCCGACAGGATGTCGCCGAACAGGTTGTCGGTCACGATCACGTCGAACTGGCGCGGATTGCGCACCAGCTGCATGGCGCCGTTGTCGGCATACATGTGCGACAGCTCGACATCGGGATATTCGTTGTCATGGACCCATTGCACCTCCTCGCGCCAGAGGATGCCGGATTCCATCACATTGGCCTTTTCCATCGAGCAGACGCGGTTGCCGCGCTTGCGCGCCAACTCGAAGGCCGAGCGGGCGACGCGACGGATCTCTCCGCTGGTATAACGCTGGGTGTTCACGCCGACGCGGCCGCCCTCGTTGCCGGGGGTGTTGTCCTCGGAGATGCCGCGCGGCTCGCCGAAATAGACGCCCGAGGTCAGTTCGCGCACGATCAGGATGTCGAGGCCCGCCACCACCTCGCGCTTGAGCGAGCTGAAATCGGCCAGCGCGTCGAAGCATTGCGCCGGGCGCAGGTTGGCGAACAGGTCCATTTCCTTGCGCAGGCGCAGAAGGCCGCGCTCGGGCTTCACCGAGAAATCCAGGTTGTCGTATTTCGGCCCGCCGACGGCACCCAGCAGCACCGCATCGACCGCCTGCGCCTTGGCCATGGTCTCGTCCGCCAGGGGCTTGCCGTATTTGTCATAGGCCGCGCCGCCGACCAGATCCTCGCTGACCTCGAAGGACAGGCCGCGGTTGTTCTGGAACCAGCCGATGACCTTGCGCACCTCGGCCATGACCTCGGGGCCGATGCCGTCGCCGGGCAGGATCAGCAGGGAATAGGTCGTCATCGCAGGTATCCTCTATGCTTCTGGCTGTTGGCAATCGCGTATCCTTGCACCTGTGCTGCGTCAAGTTCACGGCGAATTGGGTTGCGCCGGCGGATCGGATCGGGCGGGATGGGCGCGCGAAACCGAACGTCCAGAACAAGCAAGGGGGCAATCCATGAAGGCACTCGCGGCTTTGGCCAGCGCATTGGTCCTTGGGGCCGGCGCGGCGCTGGCGGACGGGGGCATCACCGTGAGGCTTCCCGATGTCTCGAGCCTGTCCGACACGCAGGCGAAATCGCTGATCGCGGAACTGGCGAACGTGAACGTCATCACCTCGAACTGCCCCGATTACGCGATCACCGACGGGGAATGGACACTGATCACCGGCACGGGCGATCTTCTGGCAACAAGGCTGGGGCTGGATGCCGCAGCCTACGACCGCACCTATTACGGGCCGGCCTTCAAGCTTCTGGACGATCCGGGCGCCTGCGACCGCATCGGGCCGACGGCAAGGCCGCTGATCCAGCGGCTGGTCGGCATGGGCGGCGGCACGACGCCGCTGACGCAATCGCAATAGGGCCAGCGCATGCCGCCGCAATCGCGGCAGGGTCAAGCGTTGCCGATGCAATCGTGGTAAGGCGCTTGCCCGCGCCCGCGCCGCGCCCTAGCCTGCGGCCATGACCGCCGAACCGACCTATAGGGGATTCGCGCTGGATGCCGAGACGGCGCTGGCGCTTTTGCAGTGGCAGGCCGAGCTGGGCGCGGACGAGCCATGCCTCGACGCGCCGCTCGACCGCTATGCCGTGCCCGACCGCGCCGAGCCCCCCGCTGCCCCGCCGCCCGCCGCCCCGGTCGTGGCGCAGCCGCGCGACGAGGCCGAGGATCTGGTCTCCCGCGCCGAGGCCATGGCCGCCGCCGCGACCAGCCTGGCCGAACTGGCCGGGGCGCAAGAGGCCTTCGACGGCATCGAGTTGAAAAAGGGCGCGCGCAATTTCTGCTTTTGCGACGGCAATCCGGCGGCGCGCGTCATGATCATCGGCGAGGCGCCGGGCGAGGAGGAGGACCGCCAGGGCCGCCCCTTCGTCGGCCGCGCCGGACAGTTGCTGGACCAGATGTTCGGCGCCATCGGCCTGTCGCGCAAGGCGGTGGATGCGGAACGCGCGCTCTATATCACCAACGTTCTGACCTGGCGGCCGCCCGGCAACCGCCGCCCCGAACCGGCCGAGATCGCCATGATGCTGCCCTTCCTGACCCGGCATGTCGAACTGGTCCAGCCGCAATTGGTGGTGCTGATGGGCAACACGCCCTGCATCGCGGCGCTGAACCAGCAGGGCATCTTGAAGCTGCGCGGCAAATGGACCACGGCCTTCGGCCTGCCGGCGCTGCCGATGGCGCATCCCGCCTATCTGCTGCGCACGCCGCTGGCCAAGCGCGAGGCCTGGTCCGACCTCTTGTCGCTGTCGGCGCGGCTCGACGGCTAATCGGCCACTTCGCGGCAACCCTCGAACTCGACCGCGTCGTCGGGACCGATCAGCGTCACCCGCAGCGCCTCCGGGTCCAGCGGAAAGGGCTTGCCCGAGGCGGCGACGAAATCCGCCTGCGCCATCAGCCGCCCGCCCGCCTCGCGGGTTTCCGGGGCCGAGACCCAGATCTCGTCATCGGCCAGTTCCATCGCCACCTCGTCGCCGCGGGCGCTGTCCGCCGCGGGCAGGGTCGCCGTCACCTGCATGCCGTCCTGGATCGGCGCGATGTGGCATTCGGGCTGGTGGTCCGAGGACTCGGGCTGGCGGGCGATGGCCGCCTCGATCAGCGGATCGGGCGCCGGGCCGGCAGGGCCGGCCTGCAGCTCCACCCGCACCGGCACGCAGATGTCCTGGCAGATGCCGAAATCCACCACCGCCCTAGGCTCGACCGGCGCGGCCGGGTTGGCGGGGGCGATCTCGATCGGCAGGACCAGTTCCCCGTGATAGCCCAGCGTGCGTTCGCCGCCCGATTCGATCACCTCGGGCCGCGGCCACAGCATCCGCACCTCGGCCAGGTTCCGCGAGGCTGCCCAGTCGAAGCGCGGCGGCACGCCGGCATCGCCGGGGCTGCGCCAATAGGTCTTCCAGCCCGGCTCCAGCCGCAGGTGCAGCGCGGTCATGCGGTGGCCTTCGGCGGTGGTCCAGCCGGGCAGCAGTTCGGCGGAGGCCAGTCCGGGCGGCAGATCCTGCGCCAGCGCCGGCGCGGCGGTCATGAGTAGCAGGGCAAGGGTCTTCATGCTGCCGTTCTAGTCGCCCCGCCCCCTCGCCGTGAAGTCACATTAGCGGCAATCCCTTGCGAAAACAGCCGGCAAGGCCGATCTTTAGGAAAAGGACGGAGCAGATCATGGACCAGTCGAGCAACCTGACCGGCAAGATGCTGATCGCCATGCCCGGCATGCGCGACCCGCGCTTCGAGCAATCCGTGATCCTGGTCTGCGCCCATTCCGAGGACGGCGCCATGGGGCTGGTGGTCAACCGCCCGCTGCCCGAGATCGGCTTTTCCGACCTGCTGGCGCAGCTTGGCATCCAGGCCGGGGCGAATGCCCTGGACATTCCCGTACGCTTCGGCGGCCCGGTCGAGCCGGGGCGCGGCTTCGTGCTGCATCGCGCGCCCCGCGACATCGACCTGGGCGAGAACCGGATGCGCATTACCGACGATCTCGCCATGTCCACCACCCGCGACATCCTCGAGGATTATGCCCGTGGCCAAGGCCCGCAACCGGCCATGCTGGCGCTGGGCTATGCCGGCTGGGGGCCGGGGCAGCTCGATTCGGAAATTCGCGACAACGGCTGGCTGACCTCGGAGCGCGGCGACGAGATCATCTTCGGCACCGACAATCCCGGCAAATGGCGCGCGGCACTGAAATCGCTGGGCATCGACCCCTTGATGCTGTCGCCCAGCGCGGGCCATGCCTGATCCCTAGCGCGGCGCGGCGGCGCGGCGAAGCCGGTCGTTGATCGCGGCGCCCAGGCCCTGGTCCGGCACCGGCGCGACGGCGATGGGCCGCCCCTCGGCATCGGCGCGGTGCAGCAGGTCGAACAGCCGCGCCGCCGCCTCGGTCAGATCGCCCGTTTCGCTCAGCGTCATCTCGCCCGCGACGGGGCCAAAGCCGATCAGCAATTCGCCCGGCCGCGCGGCCTCGGCGTTCAGCCGCAGGCTGGCGCGCGGCGCGTAATGGCTGGTCAGTTGACCGGGCGCGGTCGGCGCCTCGGCATTGCCTTGGGGCCGGGCCAACGGCCGGCCCAGCACCGCCTCGATGGCTTCGGCCGCGACGCCGCCGGGGCGCAGCAGCGCGGGTCGGCCCTCCACCCAGCCGACGATGGTCGATTCCACCCCGACCGGACAGGCACCCGCATCCAGCACCGCCGCGATGCGCCCGCCCAGCCCGCTTTCGGGATCGGCCACATGCGCCGCCGCGGTCGGGCTGATCCGCCCCGAGGGATTGGCCGAGGGCGCCGCCAGCGGCCCGCCGAAGGCGCGCAGCACCGCCTGCGCCGCCGGATGCGCCGGCACGCGGATCGCCACCGTATCGAGCCCCGCCGTCACCAGCGAGGCGATGCCCGCCCCGGGCCGCAGCGGCAGCACCAGGGTCAGCGCGCCGGGCCAGAAGGCCCTGGCCAGCGCCAGCGCAGCATCGTCGAAGACCGCGATGCGCTCGGCCGCCGCCAGGTCCGGCAGATGCACGATCAGCGGGTTGAAGCTGGGGCGCCCCTTGGCCTGATAGATGCGTGCCACGGCGCGGGGATTGCGGGCATCGCCGGCCAGACCATAGACCGTTTCGGTCGGGATGGCGACCGGCTCGCCCTGCGCCAGCAGATCGGCGGCGGCGCGCAGGCCGGTGGGGTCATGGCCAAGAATCAGCGTCTGCATTCGTTACGTCGGGTTGTGGTTGATGGACGCGGGACCGCAAATATGATCGAAGCCCAAGGCATCAGTTACGCGCCGCAGCCGGATTTGCCAAGGCGCCAGAGGGAGAGAGAGTGCGGATGGCCTATCAAGCCCCGGTCGAGCAGATCGAGTTCATCCTGAACCGGATCGTGTCGTTTCCAGAACTGTCCGGCACCGCACGCTTTGCCGAGGCGACGGCCGAGACCATGACCGCCATCCTGACCGAGGCCGGCAAGCTGGCGACCGAGGTGATCGCCCCGGTGAACCGCGCCGGCGACCTGACCCCCGCGCGGCTGGAGAACGGCAAGCTGCGCTCCTCCCCCGGCTATGCCGAGGCGTTCCGTGCCCTGGCCGAGGGTGGCTGGATCGGCATCGCCGCCAATCCCGACCATGGCGGCATGGGGCTGCCGCAGGCGCTGAACATGGCGGTGAACGAGATGCTCGCCTCGGCCTGCCTGGCGCTGCAGCTAAACCCGCTCTTGACCCAGGGCCAGATCGAGGCGCTGGAGCATCACGGCAGCGACGAACTCAAGGCGCTGTATCTGCCGAAGCTGATCTCGGGCGAATGGTCGGGCACGATGAACCTGACCGAGCCGCAGGCGGGCTCGGACGTGGGCGCGCTGACCACCCGCGCCGAGCGGGCCGAGGACGGCAGCTATCGCATCACCGGGCAGAAGATCTTCATCACCTGGGGCGACAGCGACGTGACCGAGAACGTCTGCCACCTGGTGCTGGCCCGCCTGCCCGACGGGGCCGCGGGCACCCGCGGCATCAGCCTGTTCATGGTGCCGAAGTTCATCCCGGACGAGGCCGGAAATCCCGGCCTCGCCAACGACCTGCGCGTCGTCAGCCTGGAACACAAGCTGGGCATCCACGGCAGCCCGACCTGCGTCATGAGCTTCGAGGGCGCCAAAGGCTGGCTGGTGGGCGAGGAGCACAAGGGCATGGCCGCCATGTTCACCATGATGAACGCGGCGCGGCTGGGCGTCGGCGTGCAGGGCGTGGCCCAGGCCGAGGCGGCCTTGCAACAGGCCGTGGCCTATGCCGCCGAGCGGGTGCAGATGGGCCCGATCATCCGCCACCCCGACGTGCGGCGGATGCTGGCCGAATCGCGGGCCGAGGTCTTTGCCGCCCGCGCCATCTGCCTGGGCTGCGCCGTGGCGCTGGACATGGCGCGGGCCACCGGCCTGGACGAATGGGCCGCGCGCGCCGCCTTCCTGACCCCGATCGCCAAGGCGCATGGCACCGATGTCGGCATCCGCATTGCCGATACTGCCGTGCAGGTGCATGGCGGCATGGGCTATATCGAGGAAACCGGCGCGGCGCAGTATCTGCGCGACGTGCGCATCACCGCGATCTACGAGGGCACCAACGGCATCCAGGCCATGGACCTGGTGGGACGCAAGCTCTCGGACGGCGGCGCCGCGGCCATGGCGCTGCTGGACGAGATCCTGGACGGCGCCAAGGCCGCGCAGGGCACCGAGCCGGACCTGGCCAACCAGCTTTGGCAGGCCGCCGAGACGCTGCGCGAGGCCACGCATGACCTGCTGGAGCGCGACCTGCCGGAGCGTTTCGCCGGCGCCGTGCCTTATCTCTCCGCCTTTGCGCGGGTGCTGGGCGCGCATTACCACCTGCGCGCCGCGACGGGCGGCGGCAGCAAGGCGCTGGCGCGGCTCTACATCGCCCGCATCCTGCCGCAATTCGCCGCCGATCTGGCGGCGGCGCGCGCCGGGCTGGCCGATCTGGAGGCGCTTGACGATGCCGTCCTGCTGGGTCAAATGGCCGGGTGATACGCAGCGAGACCCATAACCCCCCGGCCGAGGGCGAGGCGCATGAGATCGCCCCCGGCGTGTTCTGGTTCCAGCTGCCCCTGCCCTTCAAGCCCGATACGGTCAATGTCTATGCCTTGCGCGAGGCGGATGGCTGGACGCTGGTGGACAGCGGGCTCGACACCCGCCGCACCCGCGGCATCTGGCAGGGCATCCTGCAAGGCCCGCTGGCCGGGGCGCCGGTCAGGCGGCTGATCGCCACCCATCACCATATCGACCACATGGGCCTGGCCGGCTGGTTCCAGGCGCAGGGCGCCGAGCTTTGGACCTCGCGCTCGGCCTGGCTGACGGCGCGGATGGGCATCCTCGACGTGCAGGAACGCCCGACGCCGCAGGCCATCGCCTTCTGGCGCCAGGCCGGGATGCCGGCCGATCTGCTGGAGGAACGCAGCCATGAGCGCCCCTTCAACAGCGCCGATGTCTGCGCCCCGCTGCCGCCCGGCTATCGCCGGCTGTGGGACGGGCAGCAGGTCACATTCGGCGAGCGGCGCTGGATCGTGCGCATGGGCCATGGCCATGCGCCGGAACATGTCACGCTGTGGTCGCTCGACGACGATCTGGTGATCGGCGGCGACCAGTTGCTGGCGACGATCTCGCCCAATCTCGGCGTCTATCCGACCGAGCCCGAGGCCGATACCGTCGGCGACTGGCTGGAAAGCTGCGAGCGGCTGGCCGGGTTCGCGCAGCCCGACCAGCTGGTCCTGCCCGGCCACAAGCTGCCCTATCGCGGCCTGCCGACCCGGCTGCGGCAACTGGCGACGAACCAGCGCGCGGCGCTCGACCGGCTGCTGGACGGGCTGCGGCAGCAGCCGCAAAGCACCGTCGGCTGCTTTCCGCTGCTCTATCGCCGCCAGATCGCCAAGCCGGAATTCGGCCTCGCACTGGCCGAGGCCGTGGGCCACATCAACCACCTGCGCGCGACCGGCCGGGTGTGGCCCGTCGGCAAGACCGAGACCGGCGCGGTGCTTTGGGGGGCGTGACACGGCCGGCGCCTTGCGCTATCCCTGCCCCCGACGCATCGCATCGTTTCACGGACAGGATCATGGCCTCGCATCACGAAATCACCGAACACAAGCACGGCGAAATGGACATCCGGCACCATCAGGCGACCTTTGCCGGCTTCATCAAGGCCGCGACCTGGGTCAGCGTGCTTGCCATCGCCGTGCTGGTATTCATGGCCCTGGCCAACGCCTGATCCTGACCGGGGAAAGATCAAAGATGCAAAGGCGTGCCTTCCTTGCGCTGGCGCTGCCGGCCGTGCTTGCGGCCTGCGGTGCAGACAACCGATGGGCCAGCGACGAGTCGATCCGGCGCGCGCGCTATGTCGCGAACGAACCGCCCTCGATCACGCTCTTCACCGTGATCGGCATCCCGCGCGGCGAGGGCGGGCATTCGGCGCTGATGATCAACGGCAGCCAGCGGGTGATCTACGACCCGGCCGGCAGCTGGGAACACCCGGCGATCCCGGAACGGCACGACGTGCTTTACGGCATCACACCGAACTTCAGGAACTTCTACATCGACTATCACGCGCGCTCGACCTATTGGGTGGCCGAGGATACGGTCCAGGTGCCGCTGGCCGTCGCCGATGCCGCGATCCGCTCGGTCGAGCGGCAGGGCGCCTCGAACAAGAGCTTCTGCGCCGTCAACACCGGCAAGGCGCTCAGCCGCGTGCCGGGTTTCGAAGGCGCGCCCACGGGCTTTTCGCCGCTCAAGCTGCGCGATTGGTTCCTGACGCTGCCGGGCGTGACCTCGCGCCGGCACATGGACGGCGATCCGGCCAACAATCACGACGTGCTGCTGCGCCAGAAAAGCGGCGCGATCACCGGCTACGGCCGCGACGGCCAGCTTCACGTCATGAGGTAAAGCGCCGTGTAAAGCGTGGCCATCCCGCCCAGGATGGCCGCCAGCACGTTGCGCGTCGCCACCCCCACCGCCACGGCCACCGTTGCCGCAAGCATCCGCGCGGGATCGGGCTGGCCCTGCGTGGCCGCCGGCCAGACCACCAACGGCGCCACGATGGCCGGCAGCACCCCCACCGCCGTATAGCGCAAGAGCCGCTGCGCCCAGAGCGGCATCGGCCGGCTGCCGAAGGCGCCAAGAAAGGACCAGCGCAGCCCATAGGTTCCCAGCGCCACGGTCAGGATGATCAGCCAGATCGTCGCATCGCTATAGCCGGTCACAGGCGGGCTCCGTTTCTGCGTTCCATCAGCACCTCGACCCCGGCGCCGGCCAGCATGGCCAACGGCGCGGCCACGAACAACCCCAGCCCCGAGGGCAGGAAGGCAAAGGCCAGCGAGGCCACAACCGCCACCAGCGCCGCCGCGACATGGGCCGGGCTGCGCAGCATCGGCGCGATCAGCGCCAGGAAGGTGACGGGCATGGCGAAATCCAGCGCCCAGTCCTGCGGGATGGCTTTGCCCAGCCAGACCCCCAGCAGCGTCGCCGCCAGCCAGGGCGGGCAGGTGGCCAGCGCCGCGCCCAGGAAATAGCCGATGCGCTGCCCCATGCTCAGCCGCGGGTGCTTTTCATAATGCTGGATCGCCAGCGCATAGGTCTGGTCGATCAGCACATAGGAGATCCAGGCCCGGTCGCGCGGCCTGGCCCCGCCCAGCCAGGGCACCAGCGAGGCCGAATACATCGCCATGCGCAAATTGACCGCGATGGCCGAGACGATGACCACCAGCGCCGGCGCCTGGTCGGTCAGCAGCTGGACGGCGGTGAATTGCGACGCGCCGGCCAGCACCAGCACGGTAAAGCCCAGGATCTGCGGCAGGTCCAGCCCCGCATCCGTGGCCACCACGCCGAACAGCATGCCGAAGGGCAGAAGCACCAGGATAAAGGGCAGCGCCTGCAAAAAGCCGTGGCGCAGGCATTGCGCCGGGCTGCGCATCAGCGCGCGGCTCTGTTCGGGGGACGGGCTGGGCTGGGCCGCAAGGCCGGCTTGCGCGGACATGGTGAAAAAGGCTCGCGATGCGGATAAGGCTGGCGGCACAATGGCCAAAACCGCCGCCCGACACAAGAACCGCCATACAAGGACATACAGGGACCGCCATGACCGGACCGCAGACCCCGCCCCGCATCCTGCGTGGCATCCCGCCCGAGCTGCGTGATGCCGCGGCGGCGCTTTACTGGCGGCATTTCGGGGCGCAGATCCTGCCCTGGCCGGCAGGCACGGCGCGGGGCGCGGCGCTGGTCCGCGCCGCCATGCGGCCCGAAGGCGCGCTGCTGGCGCTGTCGCCCTCGGGGCGGCTGCTGGGAATCGCCGGACTGCGCGATGCGGGGGGCGGCTTCCTCGATCCGGGCCAGGACGGTTTCGTCGCGGTCTGGGGGCCGGTGCGGGGCCGGCTGCGCCACCTGGCGACCGGGCTTTACCGGCCTGGCGCCGAGACGGCGGACCTGGTGCTGGACGGCATCGCGGTCTGGCCGCAATGGCGCCAGCAGGGCGTCGCGCGGGCGCTGGTCGAGGCCGCCGCCGCCCATGCCCGCCGGCAGGGCCACCCCGCCCTGCGCGCCGAGGTCCAGGCCGGCAATCGCACGGCGCTGGCGGCATGGCGGGCGATGGGCTTCCAGCCGCAGGATCGCCAAAGGCTGGGCTGGCCCTGGTCGGCGCCGGCCCATGTGCTGCGGCTGCCGCTCTAGCCGCCCGCCCCTTGCGACCCGTCGGCCTCGGCGCCGGCGCGGCCCAGCATGCCGGTCGCCTGCGCCAGCAGGATGAAGGCCCGGCCCGAGCGGGTCTCGGCCAGCGCGGCCAGCAATTGCGGGTCGCTGTCCTGCACCTTGCGGCTCATCAGCCGGTCGAAATGGCGCAGGAAATGATGGGCGACGTCGCGGAATACCTCGTCGCCATGCAGCATCGCCCCGGCGCTGACCAGGGCGGCCTCGTCGCGAATCACCGCCAGTTCCGCCACGGCCTCGCCGCGCGCACCCTCGGCAAAGCGGCGCCACAGGACCGGATCGGCCTCGGGGACGGCCAGTTCGTCCATATAGACGCCCTGCCCGGCCAGCAGCGTGACCACGTCCTGCGCCGCGCGGATCAGCCGGGCCATGCCCGGATCGGCCAGCGCCAGGCGCAGGCAGCGAATCGCCTCGCGATCCTCGGGGCCATCGGGAAAATTCAGCGCATGGAACAGCTCGGCCGGCGTCAGTTCGGTCGTGGGCGGCGAATCCAGCGCCAGGCTGGCCTGCCGGGCATCCGCCGCAACGCGGGGCGCGGGGGGAACCGCACTGCGCCGTGCGGCCGGCAGAGGCGCGGAGGCGGCCGGACGCGGCTCTGCCATGGTTTCGGCTGTCACGCCCTCGCCCTGCATCCGGGCCAGCATGGCGCGCAGTTCCTCGGCCTCCAGCCGCAAGCTCAGCAGGCTGCGCGCCGACCAGACGGCCAGCCAGACCAGCGCCAAGGGCAGGATCACGCCCACCAGCCAGGTCAGCCAGCCCGCCGCACCCTGCCCCTCGCCCTCCGGGCCGAAAAGCGCAAACAGCCCGACCAGCACCAGCCAGGCCAGGCTGACCGCGGCGCCAACCGCCAGCACGCGGCTGCGGGCCTGTTCCATGGCCAGCCGGCGCAGCGGATCAAGCGATGCCATGCGCGCAGCCCCCTTGTTCAGGCCCCCATCCGTCAGACATAGCGGATCGAGATGATCTCATAGGATTTCCCGCCGCCGGGCGTCACCACCTCGACGCTGTCGCCCTCGTCCTTGCCGATCAGGGCGCGGGCCAGGGGCGAGCGGATGTTCAGAAGCCCGCGCTCCAGATCGGCCTCGGCCTCGCCGACGATCTGATAGGTGCGCTCCTCCTCGCTGTCCTCGTCGAGCAGGGTGACGGTGGCGCCGAACTTGATCGAGCCGTTCAGCCGGCTCGGGTCGATGACC
This sequence comes from Paracoccus sp. P2, assembly GCF_046335115.1. Lineage (NCBI taxonomy): Bacteria > Pseudomonadati > Pseudomonadota > Alphaproteobacteria > Rhodobacterales > Paracoccaceae > Paracoccus > Paracoccus sp. P2. The sequence goes on from NZ_JBGOSN010000069.1 coordinate 13,367, forward strand.
TCGGCCCGCGACAGGATCATCTCCAGTTCCTTGATGCGGCCCTCGACGAAGCTCTGCTTTTCGCGCGCGGCATGGTATTCGGCATTTTCCGACAGGTCGCCATGCTCGCGCGCCTCGGCGATGGCGCGGATCACCGCCGGACGCTGGACCGAGCGCAATTCGCGCAATTCCTCGTCCAGCTGGTCGTAGCCCGCGCGGGTCATCGGTATCTTTTCCATTCCAGTCCTTCCGGTCGCAACCGTGCGACGCCAGTCAACGCGAAACAAGCTGTTGGAACGCCCCCGGCCATCGGCCGGGGGCGTCCGCTGAAAATCCCGGCGGCATCGTGGCGCGATCCGGCCCCTGTTTCAAGTCCCGCCGGATGTGATCCGCAACAGCCCGCCGAGAAAAGGTCGTAAGTCGCTTATCGTGCGTCGCGTTGCGATTGCCCGCAAGAATATTACACGCTAGGTCTTGCGCGCAGATTGTCGAGCTAGGGAAACTTGGGGGGCCGAGCCATGTCCGAAATTGAACGCGAGTCGATGGATTACGACGTGGTGATCGTCGGCGGCGGCCCGAGCGGGCTGTCGGCGGCGATCCGGCTCAAGCAGCTCAACCCCGCGCTTTCCGTGGTGCTGCTGGAGAAGGGCTCGGAGATCGGCGCGCATATCCTCTCGGGCGCGGTGCTCGACACTTCGGGCCTCGACCGGCTGATCCCGGACTGGAAGGACAAGGGCGCCCCGGTCAGCACCGAGGTGAAGGAGGACAACTTCTACATCCTCGGCCCGCATGGCCAGGTCCGGGTGCCGAACTGGCCGATGCCGCCGCTGATGTCGAACCACGGCAAATACATCGTCTCGATGGGCAATGTCTGCCGCTGGCTGGCCGCTGAGGCCGAGGCGCTGGAGGTCGAGATCTTCCCCGGCATGGCCTGCTCGCAACTGGTCTATGAGGGCGAGCGCGTGGTCGGCGTCGTCGCCGGCGAGATGGGCCTCAACGCCGACGGCACCCCCGGCCCGGCCTACGAGCCCGGCATGGAACTGCGCGGCAAATACGTGCTGATCTGCGAAGGCGTGCGCGGCAGCCTCGCCAAGGAACTGATCGCCAGATACGACCTCTCGGCCGGCCACGAGCCGCAGAAATTCGGCCTCGGCATGAAGGAGATCTGGGAGATCGAGCCCTCCAAGGCCCGCCCCGGCACGGTGACGCATACGATGGGCTGGCCCTTGGGCAAGAATGCCGGCGGCGGCAGCTTCATCTATCACCTTGAGGGCAACCAGGTGCTGGTCGGCTTCGTCGTGCACCTGAACTATGCCAACCCGTATCTCTATCCCTACATGGAGTTCCAGCGCTTCAAGCATCACCCGCTGGTCGCGGAGCTGCTGGAGGGCGGCAAGCGCGTCGCCTATGGCGCCCGCGCCATCNGTATCTCTATCCCTACATGGAGTTCCAGCGCTTCAAGCATCACCCGCTGGTCGCGGAGCTGCTGGAGGGCGGCAAGCGCGTCGCCTATGGCGCCCGCGCCATCTCCGAGGGCGGCTGGCAATCGATCCCGAAGCTGACCGTGCCGGGGGCGGCGCTCTTGGGCTGCTCGGCCGGGCTGGTGAACGTGCCGCGCATCAAGGGCAACCATAACGCCATGCTCTCGGGCATCGCCGCGGCCGAGG
>NZ_JBGOSN010000070.1:0-13358 GCF_046335115.1 Paracoccus sp. P2
GAAAACAGAGTTTCATAAACGATAGCAATGTATTATACTAAGCGACGAGTTTAGGGATTTGGCGCTCGACCAATCGCAAGTATCGTTGGTTGCGCGCCCCCGCAACCACCGAGACCAACACTCCCGAGCTTTTTGCGCCGGGAGTTTTGCTTTTTGCGCCGGTCTTTCCCTCCTGACGCGAAACCCAATCCAGGATGGTCGCCAGATCGCTGTGCAGCCGGGCGTAAACCTCGCCGCGGTTTGGGCCGGGGGTGAGGACGATCTTCTCGATCAGCACGCGAAGCTGGCCGGCGGATTCCGCCTGCGTCTCGGGGTGGTTCAGCGCCTCGGTCAGCTCGGCGACCCGCCGGGCATAGATTTGCGCCGCTGCCGGCAGGATGTCAGGCTGGTCCTGCGGGACGTTTTGCAGCAGATCCGTCAACTCGGCCTTGCGCGCTTCCAGCTTGTCCATCTCGCCCTTCATGCTCGGGTGGAACATGCCGGCCTTGATCGCCTCGATGATGCCGCGAATGTCTTTCTCGACCTTGGCCATTTCGCTGCGCCAGGCCGCGCCGTTGCTGCGGCGCTCGCGGTTGAGGCGGTTCATCTCCTCGGCATAGGCCTTCATCGCATCGGCGGCGATATCGGGCGCCATCAGCTTGGTGCGGACGCCCGCCAGCACGCGGCTTTCCAGTTTCTGCTGGCGGATGGTCACCTTGTTGGCGCAGGTGCCCTTGCTGATATGGTTCGAGCAGGCGAAGCGGCCGGCGCCGCGAAGCGAGTAGGGGCCGCCGCAGCAGCCGCAAAACACAAGTCCCGACAGCAGCGACTTCGGCCGGTGCGTGGCGTTGAGGCGGTTGTCGCGATGGTGCTTGCGGATTGCCGCGGTGACGTTGACGTATTTCTCGGCGATCTCCGCTTGACGCGCCCTCACCGCCTCCCAGAGATTCTGGTCGACGATGCGCAGGTCCGGCACCTCGGTGATCACCCATTCGGATTCCGGGTTCATGCGCGAGACCCGCTTGCCGGTGCGCGGATCCTTGACGTATCGCATGCGGTTCCAGACGAGGCGGCCGATATAGATCTCGTTGTTGACCAGCCCGGTGCCACGCTTGACGTGGCCGCGGATGGTGGTGTCGCCCCAAGGCTTGCCGCCGGGGCCGGGGACGCCTTCGTCGTTCAAGGTCTTGGCAATGGTCTTGGGGCCGATGCCGGCGGCGAAGTCGCGGAAGATGCGGCGGACGATCTCGGCTTCGCGCGGCTCGATCTCGCGGTCGCCGCGGATCAGGTCGCCGCGGGCGTCGAGCTGCTTGACTACCCGGTAGCCGAAGGAGATGCCGCCGCCGGATTTGCCGTCCTCGACGCGGCCGCGCAGGCCCCGGTGGGTCTTGGCGGCAAGGTCCTTGATGAACAGCGCATTCATCGTGCCCTTGAGCCCGACATGCAGTTCCGTGATCTCGCCCTCGGACAAGGTGAAGATGGGCACGCCTGCGAATTGCAGATGCTTGAACAGGGTCGCGACATCGGCCTGGTCGCGGCTGATCCGGTCCAGGGCCTCGGCCAACACCATATCGAACTGCCCCGCCTGGGCGTCCTGCAGCAGCGACTGGATGCCGGGCCGCAGGATCATGCTGGCGCCGGATATGCTCGCATCCTTGTAGGTGCCGACGATCCGCCAGTTCTCCTTCTTCGCGCGGTCGCGGCAGATGCGGAACTGGTCCTCGATCGAGGCTTCGCGCTGCTGGTCGGAGGAATAGCGGGCATAGAGGGCGATGCGGGTCATGGCTGGACTCCCGGGTTCGAACTGCGACGATGGCGGCACCTGCCGCCGCACTGGTGTTTTCCGCCCGGCTCCCGGGCTGGTCGTGAAGCCCGACTGCGCCGCGATGCAATGCCGTGAGCTTCCAATCTGATAAAACACCCGTCGCGGGTCCCGTATTGGATCTGTGGAGAACGGCGATGTGCGCGGCTCCACAGGCCTTCGGATCAATTGTGGCTGTGATCGCCGCTGCATGTCCAGAGAGAAATGCCCTGCGGATCGCCCGGGCGGCGGCTTGCAGCCAATGCGCTGCCAGGAGGACTATGGAAGCGGGCAGGGTCATTGATCTTCCGCCTCGCGCTGTTGCTGCGTCCTGAACTGCTCCCTGGCGATCTGGCGGCCTATGATCCGTGCCAGGGCGCGAACGGCCTGGTCGGCGGCCTTGTCTGACGTCGCCCGGCTCCCTGGTGGAACGACCTCGACGATCAGCTTCTGTTGGATCGGTGCGGCCATTCCGACACCCCGCTTCCTCTACGTTTCCGTCAGCGAAGCAGGGATCGAGACTTGAGGGAAGGGCGTTTGGCTCGGTGGCGTATTGGAGGACAGTGTAGAGTAGAAATCGGACAGATTGCAGTCCGGCTGGTCGGCACCTTCCGGCGAGAGCGATGTGTCGTCTTACCAGGCGTAGGCTTGCGGCGCCTCGCCGCCCGGGCCGGGCCAGATCTTGTCGAGCTTTGCCAGCACCTCGCCCGAAAGCGAGATCGACGGCGCTTTCAGGTTCTGCTGCAACTGTTCGACGGTGCGTGGACCGCTGATCACCGAGGTCACCGCCGGGTTGTGCAGGAGCCAGGCCAGCGCCACGTCGGACGGCGTTTCGCCGATGTCGTCGCAAAGCGCCTCCCAGGCTTCGAGTTGGGGTCGCAGGGCCTCGATCCGCGCCTGCAAGCCGGGGGTCGCCCGACGCCCGTTCTCGATCTTGCGCAGGACGCCGCCCAGAAGCCCCATGCCGATCGGGCTCCACGGGATAAGGCCGATGCCGAAGTGCCGCAGCGCCGGGATCACCTCCAGTTCGATGGTGCGGGCCGTCAGGTTGTAGAGGCTCTGTTCGGAGGCGAGGCCGAGCAGGTGGCGCGCATTGGCGGACATCTGCGCCGTGGCGATGTCCCAGCCGGCCAAGTTCGAGGAGCCGACATAGGTGATCTTGCCTTCGCGGATCAGTTGCTCCATTGCCTGCCAGATCTCCTCCCAGGGCGTCGCCCGGTCGATGTGGTGCATCTGGTAGAGGTCGATATGGTCGGTTTTCAGCCGCTTGAGGCTGGCCTCGCAGGCGCGACGGATGTGGAAGGCCGACAGATACTTGTCGTTCGGCCCGGTCTCCATCGGCTGATAGACCTTGGTGGCCAGAACGATCCTGTCGCGCCGGGAGGTATCCTGTGCGAGCCAGTTGCCGATGATCTCCTCGGAGGTGCCGTAGCCCTTCGCCATGTCGGGCGACTGCGGCCCGCCATAGACATCGGCGGTGTCGAAGAAGTTGATGCCGACGTCCAGCGCCGTATCCATGATCGCGAAGCTGGCCGGCTCGTCGGTCAGTTCGCCGAAGTTCATCGTGCCCAGAGCGACGCGGCTGACCCGCAGACCCGTGCGACCGAGATGGGTATAGTCCATGATATTTGCTCCTTGTTTGATTGCTGGTTACGGCGGCTTCAAACCCTCAGCAGGGTCTTGATGGCCCGACGTTCATCCATGGCCTTGTAGCCTTCGGCCGCGTCTTCCAGCGGGAGGGCGAGGTCGAAGACCTTGCCGGGATTGATCTTGCGCGAGAGCACCAGATCGAGAAGGTGCGGCATGAATCGGCGCACCGGGGCCGGGCCACCGAGCAGGTTCTTCTGCGAGAAGAACAGAAACTCGCCGTCCAGCTCCACCCCATGCGGGACGCCGACGAAGCCGATGGAGCCGCCGGGGCGGGCGCAGTTGATCGCCTGGTGCATGGATTCGTTGGTGCCCACACATTCCAGCACGGTGTCGGCGCCGACATTGCCGGTCAGCTTGCGGATGCGGGCGACGCCCTCGTCGCCGCGCTCCGACACGATGTCGGTCGCGCCGTATTCCAGAGCGAGATCCTGCCGGGACTTGTGGCGGCTCATGGCGATGATGCGCTCGGCGCCCATCTGTTTCGCGGCCAGGACGCCCATCAGCCCGACCGCGCCGTCACCCACGACCGCGACCGTCGAGCCGGGCTGCACCCGTGCGGCATCCGCCGCATACCAGCCGGTGCCCAGAACGTCCGAGACCGCCAGCAGGCTGGGGATCAGATCCTCGTCCGGCTGGTCATCAAGTGCGACCAGCGTGCCGTCGGCCAGCGGAACCCGCGCATATTGGGCCTGCGCGCCGGTCATGAACTCGCGCTGTTCGCAGGAGGATTGAAAGCCGTGGCGGCAATGCGGGCAGGTATTGTCGGAGAGCACGAAGGAGCCGACGACGAACTGGCCGGGCTTGACGGTCGTGACCGTGCTGCCGACCTCGACCACGGTGCCGCAATATTCATGACCCATGTGCATGGGCTCGTTGAGCGGCTGCAAGCCTCGGAAGGGCCACAGGTCGGATCCGCAGATGCAGGTCGCGGCCAGCTTGATGATGGCGTCGGTCGGCTTGAGAAGCTGGGGCTCGGCGACGTTCTCGATACGGACATCGCCGGGGGCGTGCATGATGGTAGCAAGCATGATGTGACCTTTCAGGACAGGATTTCGATGCGCAGCGGATGTTCGCCGCGCACCAGCAGCGGCGCGGCGCCCTCGTCCAGCCGTCCAAGCCGGATCAGCCCGCGCCCCCAGCGGTAGGGGCCGTGGAACATCGCGAGGTTGCCCCAGGGGGCGAAGTAGCAAAGGTCGCCGACCGCCTCGTTGCCGAAGCCGGTGCGGCCGTCGCCGGTCAGCTTGCGCGGCAGGTAGGCGATCTTCTCGTTGGTCGAGTAATCGGTGATGGTCAGGTCCAGCGGCAGCATCGAGACCAGATCGCGGGCGGAGGGATTGTCCTCCAGCGTCGCCGTGAAATCCTGATCTGCAAAGGCGAGCCTGATGCGCGCCGCAGAGCCCTGCGCCCGGGCCGTCCCGATCTGGAACCGCGCAATGGCGGGAACACCGATGCCGGCAGCGACGGCTGCCAGCATGGTGCGACGGGAAAAGCGAGCGGATTGACGTGCCATTTCGGACCTTCGTTCGGGGGGTTACGCCGGTTTCAGCATGTGTTTGCCGTCGCGGATCAGGGCGAGGGCGAGAACGGCGAGAACGATGCTGCCGATGAAAGTTGCCTGGATCGAGATGCCGTCCAGCAGCAGCCCACCCACGACCGCGCCGAGCAGGATCGACGCCTGGATCGCGGCTACCATCAGGCTGCCGCCGGCTTCGGGCGCGTCATCGGCGTTCTGTGACATCCAGGTCATCCAGATCACCGAGAACATGGTGTTCATCGCCCCCCAGATTGCCATGAAGAAACCCGTCGCGATCACGGAATGCCCGAACAGCAGCAGCCCGACGGTGGCCCCGCCCATTACCAGCGCGGGAAGCTTCAGGAACGGCGCGGCGTTGCCCTTGATGAAGCGGCCCGCCGCCCAGGTGCCGATGAAACCGGCGCAGCCCGGCAGAAGCAGCAGGGCCGAAAGCGTGGCGACATCCACCCCCGTCACCTGTTCCAGGAACGGGCGCAGATAGGTGAACATGCTGAAGGCAGACCCCCAGGACAACATGCAGGCGATCAGCCCGCGCTGGAAATACGGCCGCTTCAGCAGGTCGAGCAAGGCCCGGAAGTCTTGCTTCGTGCGCGCCGGTAGCGAGGGCAGCGCGACCACATGCCAGACCAGGTTGATCGCCACGATCGGAGTCAGCGCCCAGAACACCGCCCGCCAGCCGAAAAAGCCGCCGAGATAGCTGCCGATCGGGGCTGCGAAGGCGGCGGCGATGGCCTGGCCGCCATACATCAGCGCCAGCGCCTTCGGCACGTCGCTTTCCGGCACCAGCCTCATGATTACCGCCGTGGCCAGCGCCCAGAAACCGCCGATGCAGATGCCGAGAAGCGCCCGGCCGATCATCAGCACGGTGAAGTTCGGCGCCGCGGCGACCAGAACCAGCGACAGCAGCATGAAGGCCGTCATCGCCACCAGCACCCATTTCCGGTTCAGCGTCCCGGCGGCGGTGGTGATGAGCAGGCTGGCCGCCACGGCGAAGAGCCCGCTGATCGAGATCGCCTGTCCGGTCTGTCCTTCCGTCGCGTTCAGCCCCTCGGCCATCGGCGTCAGCAGGCTGACAGGCATGAATTCCGAGGCGATCAGCATCGCCACGCAGAGCGCCATCGACAGGACGGCACCCCAGGCGGCTGGCTTGCCGCCGTTGTCTTCCACGGAGGAAACCATGTCCTCTTGCTCCGATATGTCAGGTTTGCACGAGGATATAGCCGATCTAAGCCCCTCCGATTACCCGCCTTAATTTGATTGGACCTATCGAAGCTGTCGATTAATGTGGACCCGTCAGGGAAGCACTGCGACGACACATGGAGAAAACCGACTTCAATCACCTGACATGGTTCAGGATCGTCGCTGAGGAGCGCAGCTTCACCAAGGCTGCGGCCAGGATCGGCGTTGTGCAGTCCACCCTGAGCTATGCGATCAAGCAGTTGGAGACGGGCATGGGCATCCGTCTCCTCACCCGAACGACCCGGAGCGTTTCGACGACCCCCGCGGGGGAACGGCTCCTGCGGACGATCACCCCGCGCATGGCCGAAATCGAGGAGGAGATCGCGGCGCTGATGGAGTTCCGCGACAAGCCCTCTGGCTCGATCCGCCTGACACTCGCCGATCACGCGCTCGAAAGTGTGGTCTGGCCGAAGCTGAAGCCGGTGCTGAAAGATTATCCCGACATCAACGTCGAGCTCTGCGTGGACGGACGTTTTCGCAATATCGTCGAGGAAGGGTTTGATGCCGGCGTCCGCCTCGGTGAAAGCGTCGAGAAGGATATGGTCGCGGTCCGGATCGGCCCGGATTTCCGGCTGCTGGCGATCGCATCGCCCGACTATCTCGCCGCGCATGGCGTGCCCGAGCACCCCGAACATCTTCTCCGGCACAATTGCATCAACATCCGCCACGACAGCGCCGGGGGCACCTATGCTTGGGAGTTCGAGAAGGACGGCAAGACGCTCCGCGTCCGGGTGAACGGTCAACTGACCGTCAGCGATTCCTATGCCATGGCCGATGCAGCGGAGAGCGGCTACGGGATCGCCTATGTCCCGGAGAGCATCGTCGAGCAGCGCATCGCCGACGGCCAGCTGGTGAAGGTTCTTGAGGACTGGTCACCTTATTTCGACGGCTACTTTCTCTACTACCCCAGCCGTCGCCAGAACCTGCCCGCATTCAAGGTCATCGTTGATGCACTTCGGCATCGGGATAACCTTGGTCATTAAGTGCCGGTAGCGGTTTTCCGATCATTGCTGCGCTGCTTCCAGAGTTCGTCATGCCTTCGAAGTGTTTTCCCGGAAGAGAATAAACATTCCGCTAAAAACGATGACGATTGCACCTGCCAAGGTGAAAATATCCGGAACGTCGTTCCAAATCAGCCATCCAAGACCAACGGCCCAGAGAAGAGCGGAATATTCGAGCGGCGCTATCACTACGGCGGAAGCGAGCCGGAACGCCTGAGTGACCATCGTCATGCCCGCCGTACCGGCGGCGGCAAGACCGATGAACAGCCAGAAATCATGAGCGTGAACCTGGACCCAGACGAGCGGCACGGCCAAGCCGCTCAAGATTGCTCCAACGCCGGTGAGATAAAGCATAAGCGTCCAGACGCTGTCGCGCGGATCGACCCAACGGGCTCCGACCATCAGCGTTGCATAGACAAATGCCATCGCAATGGGCAGCAGCGACGCCAGCTGAAAGGTGGCGCTTCCCGGTCGGATGACAATGATTACGCCGACGAATCCTGAGACAACGGCGAACCAACGCTTCCACCCAACGCGTTCACCAAAAAAGATCGCGGAAATTGCAGTGATAATGAGAGGGCCGATAAAGATGAGTGTCGTTGCCTCTGCAAGACCCAGATATTTCATACTCGTAACAAACAACAAGGCAGCACCGATCCACAAGATCCCTCGAACCAGGTGAGCATAGGGACGATGGGAGCGTAACGCGCCTGGTCCACCCATCTTGAGGGTGATCGCCAAGGCGACGGGAAATGCGACAAGATTGCGCAGGAAGACGATCTGCAGAGGTGGATATCTCTCGGTCAGGGCTTTCGAGAAGGCGTCATTGATGGTCATGAAGGCAATGCCGGCAAGCATCATCAAGACGCCGGCCATAAAGCCGTTCTTGGGAGCGGTAGATACGTCTGCTTGCAATTCTGCCCCCGAACTCGCGCTTTAAGACGATCTTATCCGGCGAGCGATGAGAATTGAACGTAAGTGTCTCGCAAAATGCTTTTAGCCCATCACCGGCAACCTGTTCCGGCCGGCGTTACTTTCCCGTGCCACGCGAACAACGAGCCGCTTAGGCTATCGCCAGAAAACAGCCGCCCGATGATCCATAGGAGACATCGAGCGGCCAGGGTGGGTTTCCGTATCAGTAGATCGCAAAGACCTTCCGAACGGTTTCGGTGACGTCCCAGCGGCCCGTCCAGCCGGGGGGCAGGATAACGAGGTCACCGCCGGTAATCTCGGTCACGGTGCCGGTTGCCTCGTCCGTCAGCGTCGCCCGGCCCGAGATGATGTAGGTGAACTCGGTGTCGGGACGGTTCACCACCGGCCAGCCGCCGGGCTGGCATTCCCAGATGCCGACGCTGCCCTTGGCTTCCGGGGCAAGCATCTGCATGCCGAGCTGCGGATCGCCGCTATCGGCCCCCGCACGTTGACCTGCGGCCGGCAAGGCTGCACCGCTGATATCCGCCGCTTTCACGATAACCATCGAAGTCATGAATCTTCTCCTTGTTGTCTTTGAGTTTCAGTGTGCGCCCGTCAGGGCTTCGAGCACCTTTGCCACGCGAGAGGGTCTACCGGTGAGCCTTTCCTCGCCATCGCCGATGCCGGCGGCGGTCAATCCGAAGTTCACGCCGAGCCAGCGCAAGGGCTCGCGCTCCCACAGCGGTGAGCGGTGGTTGACGATGGGCAGGCGGTTGATCTCTTCGTCCTGCTTCAGGATCAGGTTCCGCAGCAGCCGTCCCGCCAGGTTGCTGGTCGCGACGCCATCGCCGACATAGCGCCCGGCCCAGGCCATGCCCGTGCTTTCGTCCAGCCCCACCGACGGGCAGAAATCGCGTGCCACACCAAGAGCGCCGCCCCAACGATGCGAAATCCGCACGTCCTTCAGGTCGGGGAAGAACTCCAGCATGGTGTCGTGTAGCTTGACGTGGATCGAGTCGACCAGGTCGCTCGACATCCTCGAGCCAAGGCGATAGGGGGCGCCGCGCCCGCCGAAGACCAGCCGGCCCTCAGTGGTCATTTGCGCATAGACCCGCAAGTGACGCAGGTCGTTAAACGCCAGCCGGTGGTTCAGGTTCAGTGCGGTTCGAACATCTTCCGACAGCGGTTCGGTCGCCATGACCAGCGAATAGAGCGGTATGATGCTGCGCTTCTGACCTTCCTGCTGGCAGGTGAAGGCTTCCGTCGCGCGCAGGACGTAATCCGCTCTCAGCGTTCCCTTCGGCGTGGTGACGCAACGCGGATCGATCCGGGTGGCGGGAGTGGCTTCATGGATGGTGGCACCCAGGCTTTCCACCAGTCGCGCCAGGCCCCGCACCAGTTTGCCGGGATGGATCAACGCGCAATGTTCAGTGTAGAGGCCGCCCTTGATGCCTTGGACGCCGACCATATCCTCTGCGCCGCGTGCGTCCAGCGCCTGCCATTGGTCGGGGAGACCAAATTCGGTTGAAGCCCGAACCGTGCTTGCGACACGGCTGAGTTGCGCGCTGGAGCGCGCCAGGGACAGCAGGCCTTGCTTTGCGTAATCCGCCTCGACGCCTTCCGCCGCGAGCACTCGGCCGATCTCGTCGACTGTGTCGTTCATTGCCGCTTGCAAGCGCAAGGCGTCCGCATGGGAGGAGAACTTTGCCACCTGGTGCAGCGAGATCGGGAAGATGGCCGAGGCCCATCCGCCATTGCGTCCCGAGGCCCCAAAGCCGACATACTCGCTGTCGACGATGGTAATGCGCAAGTCCGGCCTGGCCTTCAGCAGGTAGTAGGCCGTCCAGAGTCCCGTATAGCCGGCACCAACAATGGCGACGTCGCATTCGACATCCCGTTCCAGGGCCGGGCGGCGCGGCGTTTCCTCGAACCATGCCGGCAGGTTCGGCAGTTTCAGCATTTCCGCTTTGGCGGTCATGTTCGTCCCCCCATGGATCACAGGAGAAGGTTATCGGAACTCTACCGGGGCAAACCATCTGAAACTTGCACATTTCGTGTGTATCGCGTCATACATTCGTATAAGAAAAAGCCCATGGGAGGGGTGCATGCTGACTGTCTCTGAACTGGTCGCGATCCGTTCGCTCGGGCTTTCTTTCCTCGCGGGCGCGGCGGGCGGGCACCGACTGATCACATGGGCACATGCCGTTGACCTGCCGGACCCGTGGCGGTGGGTTTCGGCGGGTCATCTGATCATGACAGTCGGAAGCGGCATCCCGCAAGATCGGGAAGAACAGGCAGAATGGCTGCGCAAGTTGGCGGGAACCAATGCCAGCGCGTTGGTGATTGCCCCGGGAGAGCAAGCGCCCGATATCCACCCACAGATGCTGGCGGCTGCCGAGGAGGCCATGTTCCCCATCGTCGGAGCCAGCTATGATCTGGAATTCGTCAAGCTGTCCCGGCAGGTGATCGAGCGGGTTCTGCAGGCGCAGCGTGACCGGATCGATGCGGCGCAGCGCCTGTTTCAGACCTATGCCAGCGCCCTTCGGGACGAGCCCGACATGGCCGCGCGTCTCGATGCGCTTGGATATCGCATGGGTATTCATCTGCAGATCGAGGATGCCGAAAGCGGCGTTCCTATCCTGCAGGGCAAGCGTGCCGTACCCGCAAAGGGTGCCGTCGGCAGATTCGATATTCCGGGGCGAGCCAAAGCCGCCCTGACCATCTGGCGGCCCGATGCGCAAGCCTTCGACGACATTTTTCTGATTCGAGCCCTGGTCGGACTGCTGTCGGTCGAACTCGAGCGGATGATGATCGAACGCGATGGTCAGCGGCGAGATGGCGAATCGCTCTTGCGCGACCTTATCGCGGGGACGCTGGACTTGGGCGGTGCGCAAAGACTGCTGCTTCGTCGAGAATTGAACGGCACGCTGGTGGCGCTTGCCATCGAACCCAAGGGAGGGGCCGCATGGAGCGCCGGGGACATCCACCACGCGCCAGAACTGTTGGGGTTCTCTCCGCTCTTCCTGCAAGATGATCTCCTGTTGGCGGTGCTTCCCGACGACGAGTCGATCCTCCGGGCGATCATTTCCCGGTTGGGCAGCGACACCCGTGCCGGGGTCAGCGGTCCGATAACCGTCGCCGGCGGAATCCCGGAAAGTATCAAGCAGGCGCGCCTGGCGCATGCGCTGGCGCTCGAGTCGGGCGAAAGCCTGCAACGATATGATGCGGCCGATCCTGCTCTGACCCTGGGGCCGAGGACGGTGGCCGAAGCGCGCGCACTCATTGCCCGGTATCTCGGGCCGCTGATCGATTATGACAGCTCGAACACGCTGTCGCTGCTGCAAACGCTCGACGTCTTTCTGAGAAACGACGGCAGTTGGAAGGCGACAGCCGCCGATCTCGCTATCCATCGTCAGACCCTGGTCTATCGCCTGAAGGTGATCGAACAGTTGACCGGGCTGAAGCCCACCACCAGTTCCGGGACCGCGCGCTTCTGGACGGCCCTGCAAGCGGGCCGCCACGCAGGACTGTTGCCGTGAATCGGCGAACTCGCCATACATATGTATGACCATTGGCGGCTGATTTGGCAGTTCTGCGAATATTTTGGGCTGCCCCGCTGATCTAGTTTCCGACCCCATGGAGCAACTGGGGGAGGAAAACCCATGCCAATACAGACAGAGCATGAGCCGCGTCTGCAGAAGGGCCTGAAGACGCGTCACATCAGCATGCTTGCCCTGGGCGGCGTGATCGGTGCGGGGCTGTTCGTCGGGTCCAGCGCCGTGATCGCGACCGCGGGACCGGGCGCCTTCATCACCTATGCGATCACCGGCATCATCGTCGCGCTGATCATGCGCATGCTGGGCGAGATGGCTTCGGCCCAGCCCATGACCGGGTCCTTCGTGGCATATGCCCGGATGGCCTATGGCAATGTCGCGGGTTTCGCCACCGGATGGCTTTACTGGTACTTCTGGGTCATCGTCGTCGGCTTCGAAGCCGTCGTCGGTGGCCAGATCATCAACGGCTGGTTGCCAGGTATCCCCGTCTGGGTGATTGCCTTGGGGCTGCTAGTGATCATGACCGCGCTGAACATGCTGTCGGTCGAATCCTTCGGCGAGGCGGAATACTGGTTCGCCGGCATCAAGATCGTCGCCATCGTCGTTTTCCTGGCCATCGCCCTGGCTTATGTCTTCGGCGCCGTCCCGGAATCGACGGCGAGTTTCGGAAACCTGACGGAGCATGGCGGCTTCTTCCCACATGGGGTGGCCACGCTGTTCACAGGGGTCGTCGTCGTGATCTTCTCGATGACCGGCGTCGAGGTCGCAACCATCGCGGCGGCGGAATCGGCCGAACCGGATCGCAACATCCGCCGCGCCGTCAATACCGTCATGGTCCGGATCATGGTGTTCTTCGTGCTCTCGACCTTCCTGATCGTCGTGGCGCAACCCTGGAATACGATCGTCGCCGGCCAGTCTCCCTTCGTGGCCACTTTGGAAAAGATCGGCATTCCCGGCGCCGGCACCATCCTGACCGCGGTGATCCTCGTGGCTGTGCTGTCGGTTCTGAATGCCGGCCTCTACACCTCGTCGCGCCTGCTGTTCGTGCTCAGCGAGAATGGCGAGGCGCCGAAATGGATCACCAATGTCAACCGCCGCGGCGTTCCCGTCTGGGGTGTGCTGGCGTCGACCCTCGTCGGCTATGGCTGCGTGGTCATTGCGGCACTCTGGCCCGACACGGTGTTCCTGTTCCTGATCAACTCGTCGGGTGCGGTGTTCCTGTTCGTCTATCTGATGATCTGCGCCTCCCAACTCAAGCTGCGCGGCCATTGGGAGCGCGAGGGCCTGCTGAAGTTCCGCATGTGGGGCCACCCCTGGCTGCCGCTGGCAGTGACCGGCATCATCGTCGCGGTTCTGGTCAGCATGGCGATGGATCCGAAGACGCAGGTCAGCCTGTTGCAGAGCGTAATCGCGCTGGCCTTCATTCTGCTGACCTATCCGCTGGTCGGAATGCGGAAGGCATCTAGGCGCCGTCTCGACGTCGAACCGGCGGTGGACGGATGATCCGTCCTCCCGCAACCAAGCCAATGGGGCATTGGCAAGATTTTACGACCGATATCTGCAAATCAAGGAGGATGTAATGCAGGAACTCTACCACTGGATCGACGGCAAGGAAGTCAAAGGCACTTCGGGCCGCTTCAGCGACGTGATGAACCCCGCTACGGGCGAGGTGCAGGCCCGAGTGCCTC
>NZ_JBGOSN010000071.1:0-13113 GCF_046335115.1 Paracoccus sp. P2
TCGATGAAAGTGCTGTTCGGCATGGCGCTCCGGCAGACGACCGGGTTCGTCGAGAGCCTGCTACGGCTGGTCGGCCTGAACTGGACGGTGCCCGACTTCAGCAGTAAGCGTCCGGCCTGACCGCCCTGCCGCGTGGTGAAAGAGGCGGATAGTGTCCACCATTGATAGTGGACACTATGTGCTTCCGCACCTGACGGCAGCATCCTTATACCTGCGCTGGCAATGAGAAGCGCCCGCACCTCGTCGCGGTCCTGCTCGCTCATATCAGACACCTCAGGGAGCTTGGCTCGGGCGAACGTGACCTTCACACCGAACGTGACCTCAACTTGGTCCTCTGCGGTATCATCTCTGTTTTCCATGGTGAAACCTCAAGCCAAATCCGTTTCTGAAAAATCCCTACCCTTGTAGAGCAAGGGCACATGGTAGGCTTTCGCGCAGGCGTAGGAGAGCGCGTCCCCGAAATTGAGCTGCGCAGGGTGGCCGACGACCTTGCCGTAAACCGACAGCGCCCGGATCGATTCCTTCCCCATCCCCGTGGTGATGTGCATCTCTTGCGCTTCAGCCGCCTCGAAAAACCCGTCGACCAGCTCGGCCGCCGCGGCAAAGTCCTCGGCTGCCGCCGGGCCCTTGCCGCGGGCCTGCACCTTGGCCCTGACCAAGGCGAGCGTCGCTTCCATCCGCACGACCGGCGAGAACCGCAGCGTGCCGCGCGAGGCCTCCATCGCCTTCAGCAAACCGGGCGCTTCCGGCTCGTTCAGCAGCACCGCGACCACCGCGCTTGCGTCCAGGAACATCAGTCCTCGCCCCATTGCTCGTCAAAGAACGGCTTCAGGTCTTCGCCCGTGCTGACGAACCCCGCCTCGGCCGCGCGTCGCTGGATCCTCCCAACCCGATCCACAAGCCGTTCCTCGGCGGCAAGCGCCTCGATCTGCGCGGCAAGCGCCTTGCGCACCGCCTCGGACTTGTTTTTTACGCCGGTCATGGCACAGTATTTGGCGACAAGCGCGTCGATCTCATCGCCCTTGATAAGCATTGCCATCGGTCTATCCTTCATGGTATAGACGATATATAGATTTCAGTATATACTTTTGCAAGGAGGATGATTTGCGATTGATCTTCCGTCTCGGCATCGCCGGCGTCGCCGCCTATGTCTTCATGCCCGTCCTGCGGGACATCGCTGCGGTCGATCCCATGGGCAGCGTCGTCGCAGGCCTCGGGGCCGCCGTGGCTGCGATTGGATATGTCACCGCGTGAACCAGATCTTGATGAAGGAAAATCACATGATGGAAGCGATCACGAACAGACTGGCGAGCGTTGCGGGTCTTGTGGCCTACGTTTCGGTCGTCGTGTTCCCGACACTGCTACTGCTCTTCGCGCTCAGCCTGGACCTTTTGCCAACGGATCTGCCCACCTCCCTGGGCTTTATGGTCATCGCAGCGGTCGGCGGACTCGGGTTTTTCCTGGCTTCCCTCATCGAAATTCGTCCGGCACAGCCGAAGCGGAAAAGCGAGCCTGCGAAGTAGCAGGGCGTCTGCCCGCTTTGGCGGGCACCGCGTTCTAGTCCGGCCTGACGCCCGGACCCGAGCCAGACAGGGCGATGCGCCCGGCTGCGGCCGGTGCCTGCCCGTCTCGTCCCGAGCCAGCCATGCCCCTGCCGGTCCTGGTCGCCCTGCCCTGCCCGTCTCGGCCCTTCGGGTGACGCCCGCATGACGCGAGCAGGCGGCGAGCGAGACCCCAGGTATCGAGCGAGCCGCCTGCGGTAAGCTGGGCTGAAGGTTCGTCGGCGATCCCGGCTGGCGCCGGCATCCGGTTGATCCAGGAGCCGACCGGGGGGATCGACGCGGCCAGGCCCGCGCTCACCCCCCGGCCGACGGCTTTCCTTTTCGTAGTGTCCGCCCAGCACCCGCCTGCCGGCCGGTCAATGGGCAAGCGCCGCGCGTGCCGCGCGTCGTCGTCCAGCCGGGCCGTGTCCTCGGCGCTTCGCGCCTGCGGGCCGCACCACCCCGGCCTCCCGACCCTTGACAGTCCGCCAGTCGGCCGCGGGCAGGGCTGCGCCCTCCCCGCTTCGCTCCGGAAAAAGCACGGGGCTTTTTCCAGATCAAACCGGAGAGGCCACGCCCATCGCGGACAGGGGCACCAAGACCCCGCCGCCATCGCAAAAGGAAAGGACGCCGCTGTGGCTGTTTACGAAATTTCCATGACGACCGAGGACGGACCCGTCACCTTCCGGCCGGATGATCTGGATGAATGGCTCGATGAGATGGGCCTTGAAATCCAAGGCTACAACGAAAACCCACGCCAGCGCGAGGAACTGCAAGGCCAGCCCAAGATCGCCGGTCTCTATGGCCCTTTCTGGGGCGCCTACACCCATGATGGCGAGCCCGTCATCCGCTACGAAGATCCGCAACGCTACCGCGACTTGAGCCAGTGAGGGGGCAGAGCATGACCTTGCGCAATTATCCCGACCTGACGCGCGGCGAAGGCCGCTGGCTCAACCTCTGGGCCGCGTTCGACGCGACCGCCGAGTATCTCGGCACCTTCACCCTCGACCAGCTTCAAGAGAAGGCGAGCAGAGAAGGCAAATGGATCAGCGCCGTCCAGTATCGCCGCGCTGGCCAGCGCATCGACGAAACCGCCCTTGCGACCCGCTTCAACGGGCTTTGCAAGGGAGAAAGCCCTTTCGACTTCACCGGCTTCCGCATCTCGCCGGTCCGCAACGAATCCGATGATCCCGAATGCACCTGTTTCGAGGTTTGCGAGCCGGGCGAACAGGCATTCTGGTCCGTCTACGGCTTTCATGCTGAGGCGCGGGAATGGCTTCTGGTCCACGATTGCGAAGCGGGAGAGGAAGGCGAAATTCTGGCCCGTCTGGTCGACCTGACCGGCCATCTGGTCGAATATCGGGACGCCGGCAAAGCCTATGCCAACACTCGGCTGGCCGATCTGCCAGAGATCATCGGCCAGCGCATCCTTGACGAAGTGCCCGATCAGGACGACCCGGCCGCCCGGGCGGACGATGCAGACGCCCACCCCCTGACCGATCTGCGTGAGCGCATTCTGGAAGCCATCCAGCGCCGTGCCTGATCGACATGGCCGCGCCCGTGAGGCGCGGCCCCCTGCCCCGAGGATTTCCCATGTTCCACGACACCCCGACGAAGCCGGGCGCTTTGGTCGCGCCCTTGAACCTTGCCGCCATCTGCACCGCCCGCGACGCAGCCCTTGCCCGTATAGAGGAAGGCGCGGCCGTGTTGCGCGCCGCCTTCGATCTGACGCAGGAAGCCGCCCAAACCGCCAAGGGCGCGCATGGTGGCTGGCACTCGCCCCGCACCGACCGGGGCGAAGAGTCGGCGCGGGACCGGCTTTTCCCCGGCCGGTTCGATCCTGCCGATAGCATCGAGGCGTTCCGCCGCGACCTCGATGCCGCGATCTGGACCCGCCTGCTTGAGGAAACCGGCCTGCGCAAGATCATGGATGCCAAGGAGCGTGACGACCTGGACAGGGCCATGCAGGGCGAGGTGCCGCCGGCGACGATGGACAACATCACCGCCACCATCGAGCGGCTGATGGGCGATGCCGGCGTGATCTGGCGGCGCGGGGTCGCTCGGACCTTCACCCAACTGGACCGGCGTTTCCGCAGCCATGACGGGTTCAAGATCGGATCGCGCATCATCCTGACGCGGGTGTTCAACGAATGGGGCGGCTTTTCCTACGGTGAAATCCGCCAGGTCCTCTATGACATCGAGCGCGCCTTCTCGATCCTGGACGGCCAACCCGACCGTGCCGGCGAACTGGAGCGCGCGATCAGCATAGCCCGCCGCAACACCATCGGGCCGCGCCAGGACGAGATCGAGACCACCTATTTCAAGGTGCGTTGCTTCAAGAACGGCAATGCTCATCTCTGGATGGTCAATGACGAGCTGGTGCGGAAGGTCAACAAGACGCTGGCCGAATACTATGGCGAGGTTCTGGCCGATGCAGCCCCGAGGCAAGACCGCCCCGAGGATTACCGCCCCACGTCAACCGCCGTCGCCCGCGACCTGGCCTTCTATCCGACTCCGACCGAGGCCGTCGCCTTCCTGCTGGACGGGCTCTATCTGCGGGAAGGCCAGCGCCTGCTTGAGCCCGAGGCCGGAATCGGCAACATCGTGCGCGAGCTGCTGAAGCGCCCCGTCAGCGTCGATGCCGTCGAAATCCATCCCGGCCGGGCCGATGTGCTGCGCGGCATCGCCTCGGACCGGCTCAAGGTCAGCTGCGCCAATTTCCTTCAGATGAAGCCGCAGCCCGTTTATGACGCCGTGCTGATGAACCCGCCTTTCGCCGGCACCCACTGGATGAACCATGTCCGCCATGCCTTCGACTTCCTGAAACCGGGCGGCGAGCTGCGCGCCATCCTGCCCGCCTCGGCCGAGGTCAACGAAACGCCGGCGCACCTGAAATTCCGGGCATGGGCCGAAACCGTCAACCGGGGTTGGCGCGGCCTGTGGCGGGATCTTCCGGCCGAGTCCTTTGCCGAGGTGGGCGTGCGGATCAACACGGTTGTCTTGACGCTGCGCAAGCCGAACCGATAGCGTGAGCTACCTAACGCTTCTTCCTCTTTTGCGATGAGGAACACTTGCCCCCGCTTCGGCGGGGGCTTTTCTTTTCCCTGCCCTGCAACCGCGGCGACCTGGCCGGATGCAGAGCGGCGGGAGCAGGCGACGAGCGAGACCCCAGGTATCGAGCGACCCGCCTGCGGTAAGCTGGGCTGAAGGTTCGGCGGAGATCCCGGCTGGCGCCGGCATCCGGTTGTTCCAGGAGCCGTCCAGGGGGATCGACGCGGGCCTGGCCCGCGCTCACCCCCCGGCCGACGCCATTCCTTTTCGTGTTGTCCGCCAACAGACCGGCTCTGCAAAGTCAATGGACGCCATCGCCGTGCCGGGCCCGGACCCTCCGTAATTTTCTCCTGCGTCGAAAATGACGGTTTCCAAGCCCGTCACGGCGACAAGCCCCCCTCGGGGGGTGGCTATGACTTTGCCGATCCGGCCCGTGGGCCGGGCTTCGCCCTCACCCACTCTGTTCCGCCGGAAACATGCGTTTCCGGCAGATCAGATCGGCCGAGGCGCAGCCCATCGCGGACAGGGGCACCAAGACCCCGCCGCCATCGCAAAAGGAATGAACCATGGCCGTGAAATTCGACCTCTACCAGCATGTCACCGATCAGATCATTGCCAGCATCGAGGCGGGCACCCCCGCGTGGCGCAAACCTTGGACGGGCGAGGCTGCCACTATGCAGATGCCGCGCCGCGCCAATGGCGAAGCCTATCGCGGTATCAATGTCCTGATGCTGTGGCTGGTCGCGATGGAAAAGGGCTATCGGGCGGCGCACTGGTTCACCTACCGTCAGGCGCAGGAGCATGGTGGGCAGGTCCGCAAGGGCGAAAAGGGCGCTATGGTGGTGAAATACGGCACATTCGAGCGCGAAGATGCCGAGACCGGCGAGGACAGGAAAATCCCCTACCTGAAAGGCTACACGGTTTTCAACGCCGAGCAGATCGACGGCCTTCCCGAGAAATTCCATGCCGCCCCGGCCGAGCCGGCACGCGACCTTGGCACCGAGGCCGATCCCCGGCTAGACGCCTTCTTTGCTGCCACCGGCGCCGACATTCGCACCAGCGACGATCCGCGCGCCTACTATCACCCGGCGCAGGACTTCATCCACATGCCGCCGATCGCCACCTTCCACGACGCCGGCCGCTACTATGCCACTCTTGCCCATGAGGCCTGCCACTGGACCGGCCACAAGTCCCGGCTGGATCGGTTTTCCCGCTTCACCGACCGCAAAGCCTATGCGTTCGAGGAACTGGTCGCGGAGATCGGGAACTGCATGACCTGCGCCAGCCTGGGCCTGACCCCTGATTTCGGGCAATCGGGCGCCTATGTCGAAGGCTGGTTGCGCGCGCTGGCCGATGACAAGCGGCTGATCTTCAAGGCCTCGTCCGAAGCGCAGAAAGCGGCCGAGCTGCTGTTGAAGGCCGCAGGCGCCACCAGCGAGGAAAGGGCGGCCGCATGAGCGGCCCCCAACCAGACAGAAGGTCCGATAGCATAATTGACCCTGTTGATGAGCTGCGTTCCATCTGGACCGAAAAGGGCGTTCCCGCAGATCGACAAGCCGAGATCCTGGCCGAGATCGAAAGGCTGGCGCAACCCGGGGCGAAGATTGGCCCCTTCACCATGCCAAATAAATAGCTCGTATGTTGTTGAAGGCCCCTGCCCTTTCGGCCCCTCAAATGGTCTGGCCCGGCGGATCGACCGCCGGGCCAGACCATTGCGATATGAACAATTGTTTCATTGAAACAAAGCATTATTCTGGAAGTCCGCAGATGGTCGGCAGTCTGAGGACTGCCGAAGACTTTTCCGGGCCTGCGGCCGGCCGGCCACCGCCGGCTGAATTGAGGCGCGGNATTGCGATATGAACAATTGTTTCATTGAAACAAAGCATTATTCTGGAAGTCCGCAGATGGTCGGCAGTCTGAGGACTGCCGAAGACTTTTCCGGGCCTGCGGCCGGCCGGCCACCGCCGGCTGAATTGAGGCGCGGCAAGCCGCGCCGCGTGATGGGTTGCGTTCGCCACGCAGGCCCTGGGCGGGACCAAGGCAGGAACGTCGAAGCCGGGCACGAGCACTGAATTGTCCACAGAACTCCCTCACGCTCCTTCGCTCTATGATGGCACGTCCCGTTCGGTCGGCTGCAAGGCCGAGGCGCTAAGGCGCCCCGGCTGGACAATTCAATCGGGAACGTTCCTCTGGATGCGCAAGTTCAGTAGCCTTTCTGCGTCAGGTAACGGTCCAGGCTTTCGATGAACTTTACACGCGTCCATCGCGACATGGGCGCTTCCAGCCCGGTCATGTCCTCGGGGTCGATCTCGGCTGCCAGCTTGGCATAAGCCTCTGCGCTGACCATCATTGTCGTATCGAAATTGTAGCTGGCATCCGATATGCGCTCATGCGGTATCTCGGTATAGCGGATGCCTCGCTCGATCTGCTCGATCAGCACCGGGCGAAGCTCCTGAAAGCCCTTGCGGATAACCGCGCCCACCGGACAGCGGGCCTTTGTCGCCCAGACCTCGGCACGCGAAACAAGATCGGTAGGCATGCGGAAGGTGACCCGGATCTTCTTCTTCTCAGCATCTTTCATCCCTGCCCTCTTTTTTTGCGATGCTACTGCCGCACCCGGTGCCGGTGCTACAGCTTCGCGCTGCGCCTCGCTCGTCGTCTCGGCGACAGGCTTTGTCTGTTCCCTTGGTGTCACAGCTGGCTCGATCTTTGCAGGCTTTTCAGCGGGTGCGGGAGTCGGGGCCAGGCGTTCAGGCTTCTTCGCGACGGTCGAGGCCGGATTCGGATCGGCCGCGCCTGGCTTCTGGCTCGTAATCGGTGCTGCTGGCTTTGACGTGTTGGGCAGTTCCGCCGTGATTTCGAGGCGACGCGCAAAATTCGGGTCACGTTTTGCGATGATCCCGCGATCCTTCAACCTCGCCATTATTCATTCTCCTTGATGATGCGGTCAAATTCATCGAGTAGATCGCCCATCTCCTTGATGCCGTCCTGTAGTGATTTTGCGAGCGACCTGTTTGGATGCTTGTCGCGCACGACACCGAGCAAGCCGCTGTCGTTCATGCGTTCATAACATGCCCTCACCAGCACGAAATCATCAAGCATCGGCAGGCTATCGAACATGATGCCCAACTGCTGGCTGGCGGATTCGGTTATCTTCTGCGGAACATGGCTGCCGATGACGCGGAAAGGCGGGACGTTTTCCGGGCGGGTGACGCGATCCTTGAGCCTGACATGCCACATACCTGTCTCCGTGGTGTCGCGCACGTCCTGGGACGATGGGCGACACGGGGCGACGATAAGGTGTGCCTCCATGGCCATTTCGTCATGCGCTTCGGAGCCGCCGCCGAAAGTGTCGATCAGGATCAGGTGATCCTCTTCAGGCTTCTCATAGATCGCATTGATTGCAGAAATGACCTCTTCGGCCGAGAGTGTTGCGATGACCTCTGCCTTATCATGCCAGTAACCCTGTGCACTTGCATCGTTCTTCCAATGGTAGATGCCGGCGTTGTCGTCGGTGTCAAAGATTGTGACGCGCTGGCCGCGGTCAATGGCAACGGACGCTAGGCCGCGCACGAGGGTCGATTTCCCGCAACCACCCTTCTTGTTCATGACGGAGATGATCCGTCTGCCAACTTTTTTCGCCATCAGCTGTCCCTCATCATTCGATCTTAGGCACCGACAACCGGAAACCTGCATCCATTTTGCATAAACCATAGCGCAACATGCGCAGACCTGCAACGGCAATGCCGCAACCAAAATACAACAACCGGCAACCGTCAGTCGAAAAACGTTAACGGCAATAAAATGTCCGAAAACCGTAGTACGAAAACCGTAAACGCGAAAGCATCATACTATGTGCGACAAGCAACAACCGCAAAACAGGAACGCGCAAGCCACAACCGTTATACGAAATATAGCATCTGCAACACAACAAAAGACAAGCTACAAAGAGCAACCGGCAAACGCAATGCGTCAACAAGCATACAACATCTGTCAACGTGCAACCGACAACCGACAACACACTATCCAACGATTAGCTCCAGGAGCCGCAGAAAGAGGCCGCAGAGAGGCCTCTTCGTCGGCTGCTCTGGTTTCCTTCGGAAAGTTAGGAGGCGCGTCCTGCGGTCGCTTGAGGCGGCGCCGCGATGCGGCATGCTGTCACCTGGGCAGAAGCAGGTCTCTTTGTGCCGCACCGGACAACATTTCTCACGCCTGACAAGGGGCTGCCTGCGGCAGCGCATTTGTCGTTGTTTAGGGGCCGAGAGAGAGTTATCCTGGCACAAAGAGGAAGTGGCAGGAAATGCAGAATGTATACAATGCTTACTGCCCAGGTGACGGAGTGGTTTCGATTGGCTCGAAAGACCTTGACCAAGGCCCAGAAGGAGGAAGCTCTTCGTCAGCTTAAGGCGGGGGGCGCAGTTTCGACCGTCGCCGATGCCGTGGGCGTACCAGCTGCCACGATCTCGAAGGAAAGAGCCCTGCGCGTTAGGCAGTCGGAGGCCACGACTACCTATGGAAGTGTCGTCACCGTCCGGCTTTCGCCTGAAGAAGTTCGTCAACTAGACGGGCTGAAGGCCGTCCTCGGCACGGATTCCCGGTCCGATGTTCTGCGTAGTTTGCTGCGATCAGGTGTCGGTATGATCGAGTTTCCGCCAGACCAGGCCGCGAAGATCGAGGAAATCAGGCACGAGCTTCACAAGATCGGCGTCAACATCAATCAGATCGCCTTCGCCGCGAACGCGAAAAAGATCAAGCTCGCGAAGGGGCACATGGGTGCGCTCGACGAGTTGCGCGCAGCCTTGCCCCAGGTCCGCACCTACCTTCAGGCTGTCGTAAGCGAGCAACGCCGGCGTGGCATCAGACTGTTCCGGGCCTTCGTGGAGGCCAACCAGTGACCGGGATCGCCAGTATCCTCGTCGGCGAACTCGATCTGTCGGCCCGGAACTGGGGCAGGTCGTATACCGAGCTCGAATTTTATCGAGCCGAGCGGGACCGCATGGTCGCGGCGAAGCGTGAGAAGTTTCGCCTCCAAGCCAGTGCACAAAACCTCTGGCGAGTCGCGCAGGGGTCGAACTCTGCGGTGCTTAAGAGGATTCACAATGGCGGCACCCATACGGCCAAGCAACTTTCCAACCAGCTTGATTACCTGTTCGGCAAGGCATCCACGATCTTCGGTAACATGATCAATCATGACCCGGACGCGCGCACGCTGTCGCCGGATGAGCGGAAGGCAATCGTGGAGCAATGGTCGGACGAATGGACCGGAGATCCGAAAAACGGTCATACCACCCATCTTCTGATCAGCTTCCCGGCTGATGTTGGTGCCAGGCGCATCCCGCCGATCGTTGAGCAATGGGCCGCCGAACTGTTCCAACAGGGTAGTCGCGTCGAAGGAGAAGAATGGGCTTATGTCGCGGCCCTTCATACCGACAGGGCTAACAAGCACGTCCATATCGTCATCAACAACCGTGGCCTGGAAAACGACACCTGGTTTTACATGGCAAAGGGCCATGCCTTTGATCTTGACGATATGAAGACGCGGTTGGTCGAGATTGCAGCCGATCACGGCATGTTCCTGGACAAGAGCAGTCGTGTTGATCGCGGTATCATGACTTATGGGCCATCGCGCTCCGAGATCGAGCGTGCCGGCCGTGAGGGCCGCGCGCCTGTTGAGCGGCCCAGGCAGGGCAGGGCGCTTGCCGATGCCATGGAACAGGTTGAAGAGAACGCACGGATGCTGCGCAGCATGGCATCCTTCGCGTTGATCATCAGCGACGAGGACCTGGCGCTGAAAATCGAAGCGGCCGCCGAGACCCTTGAGAATGGCGGTATCATCCACCCCCGAAATCAGGAGATCATCATGGATGCCGAGACCATCAAGACACGTGGAGACCTAGCCTCATCCTTCGGCAAATGGCTGGACGACACAGAGAAGGACATCAGCAGGCTGCCACATGCAGAGCAGCGCGAGATGCGCAGCGAATTTTATCAGATCGCCGCTGAAATCGTGCGCGATCTCGGGGATGACCGCGGTGCGCAGCTGATGCACCACGAGGCCCGCACCGCGCTGTATCAGACCCAGATCACGTCCGACACTGTGTCCGGGATAGGCCAAGAGAAGCAGGTCGGGGAAGATGGTGCCCGCGAGATGAAATCCAGGATCGAGCACCTGGCCGAGGAAGCGGGACTGGATCGGGCCAAGATCAGCGAACGCATGAACCTCGGCGCGGCGAACGCCTGGCAGGAGCGGGAGTGGATCAAGGAGGACCTTCTTGCCGTCGCCGACGCCAAGAAGATCGACCTGTCCAGCGAAGAGGGCAGGGGACGCGTGGCTGACATTGTGGACGGGTTCTACAACGCCGCCGCGAAAGTGATTTCCCAGGCCATTCAGGTCGACCTGACGCCGGAGAACGACCGCCTGACCCGGACCCTTGGCCACATGGCCGACAGCCTGGGCAAGCACGGCAAGGTCGAGTTCCAGAACGACGATGACGCGCGACGTTTCGGCCAGGACTTCCGCGAGCGGTATGGTCAGGACAGCATGACCCGGATCGCCGAAGGCGACACAGGTGCTTTGGCAGTCGATTTCCCTGACGAGAACCGCCGCCGCGACGTCGCCAAGGCCGTGGTCGCTGCCGCCCGCGTTCATCAGCCGGTCGGACTGACGCTTGAGCAGGTCAAGCAAGCCAACGAGCGGTTCGCAGAGCAAGAAAGTGCAGAGCTGGATCATACCCGCAACAAGGATCTCGGACACGAGCTCTGAGGGCCATAGTATATAGTGTGATGCAATGAGGCCCGCGCAGCGCGCGGGCCTTGTTTTCTTTCTCGCCGGTCCTGGCGCTGGCCTACTTGCTCAGCTTGGCCTTCAGCCGATCCTGGAACCTCTTCGCCTTCTCTATCCTGGCCTGGTCGTCCGGTCGAAGGGCTTCGCGGGCCTCTTCATCGGTCAAGATTGGTTTCGAGCCTTCAACCTCTGCCATGACCGACCTGGCTGCGGTTTTATGTGTTGTAGGTTGTTGGTTGCCGTTCTGCGGTTGTTGTTTCGTGTATGGAATGGGCTGGAACTGCTCGATGCGGGTTTGAAGCTGCTCGATCTGCTGCTGCATGGCCTGCATCGCGTGACGCTCATCCGGGTAGGGCAGCGGCCCTTTCTGGGCGTCCATGATCTTCTGGAAGAACGGATCTTTGAAATAGACGATCCGGTCTGCGAGGATAGCGTGCTGGCGCTCGGGGATCAGGATCACCTTTGTCGGGTCAAGCTTTTTTACCTCGTCCGGGGTGAGCAGGGGCCGCTCTTCATTCCGGCGCGAGACGGAACGTCGGCGCATGCCCTTGCCATCCGAGGAATAGCTGTCGCTGACCGAAAGCCTGGTCGTCTTGCCCAGTGCATCCGACACCTCGGCGGCGGTCTTTTTCTCGTTCGGGCTGATGAACAGCTTCATGCCGGCGGCCGACTCGATGGAAAGCCTGTCGTTTTCCTCGTAGATCTTGTCCAGGCCGGGTATCGACTGCGTGATGATGGAAACACGTCCTCCATGGCCGGCCAGCTGCTTCAGGGACTGGACTACGATGGGCATCTTGCCCAGCTGGTCGAACTCGTCCATGAGGATCATGACGGGCCAGGGCTCCGTCTTTGGGTTGGGCAGCGTCGCACGCAGGGTCGCGATCAACTCGCCGAACA
This sequence comes from Paracoccus sp. P2, assembly GCF_046335115.1. Classification (NCBI taxonomy): domain Bacteria; kingdom Pseudomonadati; phylum Pseudomonadota; class Alphaproteobacteria; order Rhodobacterales; family Paracoccaceae; genus Paracoccus; species Paracoccus sp. P2. The sequence continues at coordinate 12,274 of NZ_JBGOSN010000071.1, forward strand.
GCAGGCGCAGCAGAGGCGCGAGAGTGATGATGTCGTCGGAATTGACCACCAGATAGACGGATTGCGGTTCCGAGCGCAGCGTCTGCCAGCTGAAATCATTGCCACTGGTCACTCGGTCGATCTGGGGGTTGACCCAAAGACCGAGGCCGGCACCCTTCAGGACGGAAACGTATGACGACAGGGTGCGGTCCGCATAGCCGCTGAAATCAGTGAAAATGTCTCTGGTTTGTGGGTGGCGGGTCTCTGCGGCGCGATTCTTGTATTCGGCTGACTTGTCGGCACCGCCGAAAAGGATCCGGGTGATCTCGCCGATCGTCGGCCTGCCGCGCTCGATGGCCAGCATCCCGCCGGCGACGAACAGCTCGCGGGCGCCAACGATGAAGTCGGTCGCGCCGCCTTTCTCGCTGGTTGTCAGGAAATATGTTGCAAGCTTGCTGAGCTCTGTGAACTGCTGGTCGGTGTTCTTCAGCCGCGCGATCCGTTCTAGAGGGTTGTAACGGTGAGACTGGTGCTCGAAGTCGAAGGGGCTGAAATAGAAGATCTTGTCACCCTGCGCATGCCTGTAGCGGGCTGTGGCCTCGAAGATTTCGCCCTTCACATCGAGGATCACGCATGATCCCGGGAAAAGCAGCGTGTTCGGGATGACATAACCGACGCCTTTGCCCGCCCGTGTCGGCGCCACCATCAGGCAATGTGGAAACTTGTTCCAGTCGGCGGCGACGAAGCGATTCAAGCCGAGTGAGAACGGCGGTGAGAAATTAGGCCACGGAAGCGGCGGCATGGAGCTGCTGCGGGCGGCGTAAAAGTCGTCCACCCTTTCCCTTTCTGCGACAGCAGGGA
>NZ_JBGOSN010000072.1:0-12815 GCF_046335115.1 Paracoccus sp. P2
CGTCGCGTCGCCACCCGCTACGACAAGACCGCCGAAAGCTTCCTGGGCTTCATCGACATCACGTCGATCCGCCTCTGGCTCCGCCATTTGTCAACATGACCTACGGGGTCAATTTTGCACGCCGGTTCACATTTTGGAGGGATGATGAGCGAGCTTTCCTGGCTGACGGATGCGCCGATAGGGCGGCCGAGGCCGTTCTTTCCGAAGTCCCGAGGCAAGCCTCGGGCCGATGACCGGCGCGTGCTGAGCGGGATAATCTTCGTTCAGCGCAAGGGGTTGCTGTGGAGTGAGGCCCCGAACGCCGTTGGTTCGGGTGAGCGGGCCGAACGCCCTGCGGCCTATGGCCCTCCAAAGACACTCTACAAGCGTTGGAAGCGGTGGGGCCGGATGGTTTCGCAATGCCCTGATCGAAAGAGGCATTGCGCCATGCATCCCCTCCCGCATCGGCCGGAAAGGTCCGATCCCGCGCGACGCCAGCCGCTATCGCCTGCGCCGCCGGATCGAAAACATGCTCGCACATCTCAAGGGCTGGCGTCGGATCGCAACCCGCTACGATCGCCGCCCCATCCTGTTTCTCTCGGCCTGCGCCCTCGCCGCGACCGTCATCTATGGGTTGTGAGGCCTGGCCGCAAGATCCACGCGAGGTCGGCCCGGCGCTTCGCCATCTCGGGCAGCAAGGCTTGGGTCGGCGCGGTCTGGCCGGCGGATGTCGGCGCATGTGGCAACGCCTTGGCCAGCATCCGAGCCATGATCCCGGCACCGGCGCAAGCGTCCAAGATGAACACGGCGGCCGCGGGCTTGCGGATGGCACGGACCGGGGCCGGCCTGCCGTCTCGAGCAGCCGCCCAGCCTGAAGCGACATCCCCAAATGGCTGGCCGCGCGTCATTTCAGCTTGGTGACACCAGGCTGCGGTCGGTCCCGAATCCCGGCGTGATCGGCTGGATCGGTGCCCAGGCGACCGAGGCGCTGCATATCTCGGCCACCACCGCCGCCTATCGTCTTTCCCATCAAGACAGCCAGTCCCGATATCGGACCGCCCTTCGGAGGTTTCCCGACGGTGCGGCGATCCCGCCGCAGGGTGTCACGCCCGCCGACCGATGCCCAGCAGCTGATACAGCACCAGCGCCGCAAAGGTCGAAGTGCCGATGCCGCCCAGCGAGAAATTGCCGATGTTCACGGTGAAATCCCCGGCCCCCAGGATCAGCGCCACCCCCACGGTGAACAGGTTGCGCGGGTCCGAGAAATCGACCTTGTTGTCCACCCAGATCCGCGCCATGGCCGAGGCGATCAGGCCAAAGACCGACACCGCCAGCCCCGCCAGCACCGGGGCCGGGATGGTTTGCAGCACGGCGCCGAACTTGGGCGACAGGCCCAGGAAGATCGCGATCGCCGCCGCCATCGGAAAGATCAGGGTGGAGTAGACGCGGGTCATGGCCATGACGCCGATATTCTCGGCATAGGTGGTGACGCCGGTGCCGCCGCCCGCGCCGGCCAGCATGGTGGCCAGCCCGTCGCCCAGGAACCCCCGGCCGATATAGCGGTCCATGCTCTGCCCGGTTATCGCGCCCAGGGCCTTGATATGGCCCAGGTTCTCGGCCACCAGCACGATGGCGACCGGGGCGATCAGGCTGACCGCCGACCATTCGAATCGCGGCGCGGTGAAGTTCGGTACCCCGAACCAAGGCGCGGCCGCCACGGCGGCGAAGTCGATCCCCGGCACCAGGCCCAGCCCGTTGCCAAGCGCCAGCACCAACCCATAGCCGAACAGCAGCGCGATCAGCACCGCGATGCGCCGCGTCGCCTGCCGACCATAGACCGAGACCATGGCCATGCACAGCACGGTGGCCAGCGCGATGCTCAGATGCGCATGGCTGCCGGCAAGCTGCTTGACCGCCACCGGCGCCAGGTTCAGCCCGATGGACATGCCGATGGCGCCCGTCACCGCCGGCGGCATCAGCTTTTCCACCCAGCCTGCGCCGATGGCCATCACCACCAGCCCGATCAGCGCATAGACGAGGCCGGCGGCGATGATGCCGCCAAGCGCCACGGCGATATTGGGGTTCGGCCCGCCGCCGGCAAAGCCGGTAGCCGCCATGATGACCGCGATGAAGGCAAAGGACGAGCCCAGATAGCTGGGCACCCGCCCCCCGGTCACGGCAAAGAACAGCAGCGTGCCGATGCCGGAAAAGAACACCGCGACATTGGGATCGAAGCCCATGATCAGCGGCGCCAGGATGGTCGAGCCGGACATCGCCAGCAAATGCTGCAGGCTCATCGGCACCGCCTGGGTCAGCGGCAGCTTTTCATCGGGAAGCACCGTGGCCCCCGCAGCGGGGCGCCAGTCAGGAAAATAGCCCATCACGTCTCTCGGATTCGGTTCGATGGACCGGCTTTTGGGCAGGTTTGCGGAAAAAGGCCAGTGGCAACCGCAGAATGGCGCAAGCGGCCCGCCCGATGCGGAACCGCCTGCCTGGCTTGCCCCGCGCTGCGACCAAGTGCCGCGTAAGTAAAATACGGCCTATTGGGCATGTTGATACATTCATAATATCGAATATGAATGGGCTCAACATCCGATTCGGGTAACTGGAAGCGCCGCCCCGACCGTCTTAATCCACCTGTCGAACGCCTGCGTGCTGCGACTGGGCTCATGGTCGTTGCAGGCTCGGTCGGGTGTCAGCGCATGTGGCCGCGGCACCGGAAACCACATTCCCGGACCGGCCGCAGAAAGTCAGGAGGAGGCCGAATGACAGGACGAAACGATTTCAGACCCTCTCGCAGAGGGGTGTTGGGCTTTGCGCTTGCCGGCGCGGTGACGGCGGGCCTGGGTGTCCGCGCCGCCCAGGCCGCCAGGGTCGCGACCAAGGCCAGGATCATCATCATCGGCGCCGGGGCCGGCGGCACCGCCCTGGCCAACCGGCTGGTGCAGCGGCTGGACGGGGCGCAGATCACCCTGATCGACCCCAGGGCGCAGCATCTCTACCAGCCCGGCCTGTCGCTGGTCGCGGCCGGGCTGAAGCCGGCCGATTACGTGGTGTCCAAGACGACCGACTGGCTGCCCTCGGGCGTGACGCTGATCGCCGAGGCCGCGGCGGCCATCGACCCGGTGGCCAAGACCGTCTCGACGGAAAAGGGACAAAAGCTCGATTACGACTTCCTGATCGTGGCGCCGGGCTTGGTGCTGGACCACGGCGCGATCCAGGGCTTTTCGCTGGACATGGTGGGCAAGGACGGGATCGGCGCGCTTTACGCCGGGCCGGACTATGCGGCCAAGACCTGGCAGGCGGCATCGAAATTCACCGAGGAAGGCGGCGTCGGCCTGTTCACCCGCCCCGCGACCGAGATGAAATGCGCCGGCGCGCCGCTGAAGCACACCTTCCTGCTGGACGACATCGCCAGCCGCGGCGGCGCCAAGGGCAAGTACGAGATGCATTACACCTGCCCGCAGACGGCGCTGTTCTCGGTGCCGATCGTCGCGGAAAAGGTGCGCATGCTGTTTGGCGAGCGGGGCGTGGCCACCTATTACGGCCATACGCTGAAATCCATCGACCCCGGCCGCAAGACGGCGCAGTTCGAAACCGCGGCCCCCGACCCGGCGACGGGCGAGATGGTCAAGTCCACCACCGAAATGCCCTATGACTACCTGCATGTCATCCCGCCGCAGCACGCGCCCGAGGTAATCCGGCAGTCGGGCCTGTCCTGGGCGGACAAATGGACCGACCAGGGCTGGGTCGAATGCGACATGAAGACCCTGCGCCATCTGCGCTACCCGGAAATCTTCGCGCTTGGCGACGTGGCGGGCGTGCCCAAGGGCAAGACCGCGGCCTCGGTGAAATGGCAGGTTCCGGTGATCGAGGACCACCTGATCGCCAGCCTGCAAGGGCGCGAGGGGACCGAGGTCTATGACGGCTATACCTCCTGCCCGCTCATCACCCGCGTCGGCCGCGCGATGCTGGTCGAGTTCGATTATCACAACAACCTGGTTCCCTCTTTCCCCGGCGTCATCGCGCCGCTGGAAGAGCTGTGGATCAGCTGGTTGATGAAGGAGGTGGCGCTGAAGGCCACCTATAACGCCATGCTGCGCGGCCGGGCCTGACAGGGGAAGCATCATGAAAGAACTGACATTCGGCACGGTGATCGCGGTCTTCGAGGAAATCTTCGGCCGCGGCCTGTTCTGGACCATGGTCGCGCTCGCCGTGCTGGTCACGCTGGCCTATTTTTACGTGCTGATTCGAGACCGGGCGATGTCGATGCGCAAATTCCTCTGGGCGCAGCTTTCCATGCCTTTCGGCGCGGTGCTGGCGGTGATCTTCGTCCAGCAGATGACGCATTCCGGCCTGCGCGACATCGGCGGACCGGTCGACGTGATCGTGCTTCTGGGCGTGGCGGTGCTGGGCGCGGTGGGCAGCGCCATCCTGATCTATACCATCCAGTCGCTGCTGCGGCCTTCGCGGTCCGGGCAGAATTCCTGATCCGGGACGCAAGTGCGGGGCGATCGCGCTTCGGGATCGCCCTGCGCCTGGCTTGTCAGCTGAAGGCCCGCGCCAGCATCCAGGCCACGGATAGCGCCAGGACCAGGGCCATGCCGCGGTTGAACGCCCGCAGCCGGCCCTGTCCGACCCTTGCCCCGCCCCAGGCCCATGCGGCAAGCGAAAGCCAGCAGATCGCGCCGAAAAGCGCCGCGAACGCCGCCAGCCCCGTCGCCGGATCGGCCAGCGGCATCACGAAGGTCGAGAGCGAGGACAAGACCGCCAGCCAGGCCTTGGGGTTCAGCCCCTGCACCAGGACGCCGGACCAGAAGCCGGGCGCGGCCGTCGCTGCCGGACCGCTCCACTCGACCCGGCCGTCGCCGCGCAGCAGCCGCCAGGCCAGCCACAGCAGATAGGCCGCGCCGGCCAGCGTCATGGGCCGGGACAGCGCCAGGATCCAGCCGGTTCCCGCCAGCAGCCCGGCACCAAAACCCAGCAGCAGCATCAGGAAGCCCGCGGTCGCCCCGCTGACGAAACCCAGCGCCCGGCGCGGACCGAACCGCGCGCCAATCATGGCGCCGATGATATTGACCGGCCCCGGCGTGGCCGAGGCCGCCAGGGCGAAACCGGCCATCGCCAGCAGGGCCTGCGGCTCGGCCATGGTCAGCGCAGTAGCGGCAGCCGGCCGCAGATCCGGTCCACCGCCTTGCGCGCGCCTGCCAGCAGGATGGCCTGCGGCGCGTGATCCGCCAGCGGCGCGGCGGCGATGCGGGCGGCATAGTCGGAATAGTCCCGCGCCTCGAAGGCGGCGCGCATATAGGCCAGCCGCAGCGGCAAGGTTTCGGCCTGGGCGAAAAGGCCGGGCAGCTCCGGCAACGGCGCGCCTAGCACCGGCAGGGGAACGGTGGTGATGCCCGGCAAGGCGATGCCGTCGCTCGTGGCGGTGGCCGCGCCCAGCAGGTCGGGACGCAGCCGGCCCAGGCTCATGCCCAAGACGGCGGCGAAATTGGCTTTGAGCCCCAACGGCAGGTCTGCGGCCAGGATGATGACGGGTTTCAATGGCATGGCGGTTCCTTTCCCGGTCTCCGTGCCATGGATCGAGCGGGCAAGGATTGGACGAAATCGACCTGCTAATGCCGCAGCAGCGCGCCGGGGGTGACGCCCAGGTGACGGCGGAATTGCCGGATCAGATGCGCTTGGTCGCAAAACCCCGCCGCGACCGCGGCCTCGGCGGCGGGCACGCCCTCCAGCAGCAGCCGGCGGGCATGGCCGATGCGGGCCTGCAGGACATCGGCATGCGGCGTCAGCCCGGTGGCCCGCCGCATGCTGCGGATCAGATAGGACGGGTTCAGCCCCACCCCGGCGGCCAGTTCGGCAAGGGTCAGCGCCTCGCCCGCCGCGACCCCGGCGGCGATCCGCGCCCGCACCGCCCGGATCGCCGCGGGCTCATCCCCTGCCGGGCGCAATTCGGCCCGGCCGTATTGGCCGAAGGCCAGCGCCAGGACCCTATGCGCGGCCTCCTCCGCCGCAAGGCGCCAGTCGGGGCCGGGCGGGGCATTCAGGCAATGGGCCAGATGCGCCAGGGCCCGGCCCAGCCGCGACCCGCGGTCGCGCGGGGCAATGGTGGCAAAGCCGCGCAAATGCCGCAGGCCCAGCACGGCGCGGACCGCCGCCTCGGAGGCGTAAAGCATGGTATAGCGCACCCGGTCGGCGGCGGCATGCCCGGTATGCGGTTCCTCGGGGTTCATCAGCGACAGGGTGCCGGCCGGCAGCACCATGGTCTCGCCCCGGCAGACATAGCCGCCCGCGCCTTCGGCGATGGCGCCGATGGCAAAGCCCTCATGCGCATGGCGGCCGAAGGTCTGGTGGCTGAAGGCGGCCTCGAACAGTTCGATGCCGTGATGCCAGCCAAGGTGGTGATAACGGTTTGCTTGCATGGCGTCTGTCGGGACAGGGAACGCGGTCGGACCCCCGCCGGGGAATAGGGCAACCATCCCGGCAAGGCCAGCCGCCGGCGCGGTGGCTCAGGTGCGGAACACCCGATAGACCGCCGGGATGACCAGAACCGTCAGCAGGGTCGAGGAGATCAGCCCGAAGAACAGCGAGATCGCCAGCCCCTGAAAAATCGGATCGGTCAGGATCACCGCCGCCCCGATCATCGCCGCCAGCGCCGTCAGCAGGATCGGCCGGAAGCGCACGGCGCCCGCATCGATCAGCACCTCGGTCAGCGGCCGGCCGGTGGTGTCGTGGCGGATGAAATCCACCAGCAGGATCGAGTTCCTGACGATGATCCCGGCCAAGGCGATGAAACCGATCATCGAGGGCGCCGAGAAGGGGGCGCCGAACAGCCAATGCCCGCCCAGGATTCCGATGAAGGTCAGGGGCACCGGCGTCAGGATCACCAGCGGCAGCCGGAAGCTGCCGAACTGCGCCACCACCAGGATATAGATGCCCAGCAACGCCACCGCGAAGGCCCCGCCCATGTCGCGGAACGTGACCCAGGTCACTTCCCATTCGCCGTCCCACAGCAAGGTGCTGGCGCTGTCATCCTCGGGCTGACCGCGCAGCCGGATCTCGGGCTTGGGCAGGCCGGCCCAGTCCTGCGCCTCCAGCGCATCCCTGACCGCCATCATGCCGTAAAGCGGCGCCTCGAAATCGCCGGCGAGTTCCGCAGTCACCATCTCGGCTGGCCGGCCGTTGTGGCGGAACAGGATATGCGAGGCGTCCTCATCCTCGATCCGCACCACGTCGCCCAGTTCGACCACGCCGCGATTGCCGGGCAGCAGATCGGCCGGGATCGGCGTGGTCAGGAAATCCTCGCCCGGCACGCGCTGGTCGCGGGGCCGTTCGACCCGGATCGGGATCGGCGCCCGCCCCTCGCCCCGATGCGAATAGCCAACCGTGGTCGAGCCGTTCAGGATGGCGATGCTGTCGAAGACATCCGATTCCGCCACGCCGTAGAAATCCAGGTCGTCGGGCGAGATCAGCACCCGCAGCCGCGGCGCGGCATCACCCCAGGAATTGTCCACGTCGACGATGAAGGGGACCGAACGGAAGGCCGCCTCGACCTTTTCGCCCACCGCGCGGCGGGTTTCCGGGTCGGGACCATAGACCTCGGCCAACAGCGTCGCCATCACCGGCGGGCCGGGCGGGGGTTCCACCACCTTCAGCACCGTGCCCTCGGGCAGCGGCAGCGCCTGGATGCGCGCGCGCAGGTCCAGCGCGATCTGGTGGCTCGAACGGTCGCGGTCGTGCTTGGCAGACAGGTTGACCGCCACCTCGCCCTGGTGCGGCTGGGTGCGATAGAAGGAATGCCGCACCAAGCCGTTGAAATTGAACGGCGCCGCGGCGGCGGCATGGGTCTGGACCGAGACCACTTCGGGCAGTTCCATCGCCACCCCGGCCACGGCCTGGGCCACGGCATCCGTGGTCTCGACCGCCGCGCCCTCGGGCAGGTCGATGGTCACGGACAGTTCCGACTTGTTGTCGAAGGGCAGCAGCTTCACCGTCACGTCGCGGGTATAGAACAGCGCGAGCGAGCCGAAGGTCAGCACGATCACCCCGCCCAGGAACAGCCAGGCCCGGCCCTTGCTGGCCAGCACCGGCCGGGCGATGGCGGCATAGGTCCGGCCCAGCCGGCCGCCCTGCCCCTCGGCCTCGTGATGCAGCGGCGCGCGGCCGGCGACCTTCAGCATCAGCCAGGGCGTGACCGTCACCGCGACGAAGAAGGAAAAGATCATCGCCACCGAGGCGTTCGAGGGGATCGGGCTCATGTAAGGCCCCATCATCCCCGAAACGAACAGCATCGGCAGCAGCGCCACCACCACGGTCAGCGTGGCGACAATGGTGGGGTTGCCGACCTCGATCACCGCCTCGATGGCGGTTTCGCGGCGGTCGGTGTCGCCCATGCCCCAATGCCGCGCGATGTTCTCGATCACCACGATGGCGTCGTCGACCAGGATGCCGATCGAGAAGATCAGCGCGAACAGGCTGACCCGGTTCAGCGTATAGCCCATGATCCAGGACGCGAACAGCGTCAGCAGGATCGTCACCGGGATCACCACCGCCACCACCAGCGCCTCGCGCCGGCCGATGGCCAGCCAGACCAGCGCGATGATCGACAGCGTCGCCAGGCCCAGGTGGTAAAGCAGCTCGTTGGCCTTTTCGTTGGCCGTCTCGCCATAGTCGCGGGTGATCTCGACCTGCATGTCGTCGGGGATCAGCGTGCCTTGCAGCGCCTCGGCGCGGTGCAGGATCGCCTCGGCCACGGTGACGGCATTGGCGCCGGCGCGCTTGGCCAGCGCCAGCGTCACCGCCGGACGCCGGCCGGAATCGCGGGTAAGGGTGGCGACCAGCGCCTCGGCCGTGTCGCCGACGAAGCCCAGATCAGCCACGTCGCGGACATAGACCGGGCGGCCGTCGCGGGCGGTCAGCACCAGGTTGCCGATCTCATCGGGGCTGCGTAGGGTCTCGCCCGCGACCAGCATCACCTGCCGGCCGTCCTCGCGGACCATCCCCGCCGGCAGGGCGCGGTTGGCGCCCTGGACCTTGCCGGCCAGCTGTTGCAGCGTGATGCCGTAAAGCGCCAGCCGGGCGGGATCGGGGGCGACGCGGATCGCCTCCTCGGTTTCGCCGATCAGATAGGTCAGGCCGACATCGTCGATCTTGGCCAGTTCGGTGCGCAATTCGCGGGCAATGCGGGTCAGTTCGGCCGCCGTCACCCGTTCCGCCGCATCGGGTCGGGCCGAAAGCGTCAGCGCCACGATGGCCACGTCGTCGATGCCTCGGCCCACCACCTGCGGCTCGGGGATGCCCTGGGGGATGCGGTCCATATTGGCGCGCAGCTTGTCATGCACGCGCAGCACCGCCGCATCCGAGGAGGTGCCGACCAGGAAGCGCGCCGTCACCAGCACGCCATCGTCCTGGGTCTGGGAATAGATATGCTCGACCCCGTCGATGCCCTTGACGATGGTCTCCAGCGGCTCGGTCACCAGCTTGACCGCATCCTCGGCCCTGAGGCCGGGGGCCTGGACGCGGATGTCCACCATGGGGACCGAGATCTGCGGCTCTTCCTCGCGCGGCAGGCTGATCAGCGCGATCAGCCCGAAGGCCAGCGCCGCGATCAGGAACAGCGGCGTCAAGGGCGAGGTGATGAAGCCACGCGTCAGCCAGCCGGCCAGGCCGGGGCTGCGGGGGGGATCGCCGGGGGTGTTCATGGAACGATCACCGTTTCCCCCGGCACAAGGCCGGTCAGGATCTCGACCATCTCCACGCCGTCCCGGACCAGGGTTTCGCCGGTCAGCACCGCCCGCCGCACCTCGCCCGAGACACCGGCCACGCTAACGAAATCGACGCCGGCGCGGGTCGTCACCGCCGCGGCCGGCACCAGCAGCGCCCGGCGCTGGCCCACCGGCAGCTCCACCGCGACGCGCGCGCCGACAAAGGCGTCGGGCAGACGGTCGACCTCGACATCGGCCTGCACCCGGCCGCCCTGGATCAGCGGATAGATCTTGGCCAGCCGGCCCGTGGCGGCCCTGCCGCCCGCGGCGATCTGGATCTCGGCCCCTTCGGCAAGGTAGGCGGCATGGCGCTCGGGCACCGACAGGCGCAGGAAAAAGCCGCCGCCGCCCAGGCTCGCCACCACCTCGCCCGGCATCACCACCGAGCCGCGCACCGCCGGCACGCCCAGCACCAGGCCCGAGACCGGGGCCAGCACCGCGCCCTCGGCCTGCTGCTGCTCGACCACCGCGCGCTCGGCCTCGGCCGCGGCGATCTGGCCGCGGATCACATCGACGGCGGTCTGCAACTGCTCGACCCGCTGCTGCGAGGCCGCGCCGCGCTGCACCAGCGACTGCCCGCGCGCAAGATCGGATTCCGATTCGGCCAGCTGCGCCCGCAAGGCCGCGATCCGCGAGCCGAAGGCCGCGATCTGGAAGGCGATCTTGTCGTCGCGGACGGTGGCAAGCGTGGCCCCGGCCTCGACGCGATCCCCCTCGCTGACCAGCAGTTCCACGACCGTGCCGCCGATGCGCGCCCGCGCCGGGATGGTGTCGCGGGCCTCGACCGTGCCGTAGACGGCCTTCATCTCGGGCACCGCGCTCCAGTCCAGGATCAGCGGCTCGGCCCGCGCCGGCCCGGTGGCGACAAGCGCGACAAGCAGCAGCAATCGCATGGGTCGAACTTTCAGAAGGCGCAGCCGGGTTTGATGCCGAGCTTGCGGAAGATCATGGCCGCCGGGCAGAAGCCGGTAAAGGCGGATTGCAGCAGGTTCGCGCCGACAAAGACCGTCAGCCAGACGAACAGGGGCGACACCCAGACGGTCAACACGACGGAAAGCAGGACCATGAACCCTGCAAAGGCAAGAATGATGCGGTCAAGTGTCATCGGAAAACTCCAGAACAGCCGATTGCCGATAGTATATACATATCTTCGTATAATACGTTTCAAGGGGAAAGTCCTTGCCGATGCCGCAGAATCGGCTGGCGGCCCCTGCGACATTTCGCCTTGGCGCCGGTTCAGGCCGCCGGCGCGCGCCATATGCGGCCATCTGCAGGATCAGATCAGCCGGCAGATCGCGCGGGCCCGGCCCCGGATGCAGGGGCTCCGCCACGGCAGGGCCCCTGCATCCGGATCATCTGCGCGGACCGACAAATGCTTGGGCGGCACCGCCGCGCATCCTAGAAATCCTTGGCGCGATAGCTGTCATGGCAGGCCTTGCAGGTCGCACCGACCTTGCCGACGGCGGGGGCAAGCGCCTCCTGCCCCTCGCCGGCGACGCCCTGCAGCGCGGCGACCGCCTCGCGGAAGGCCATGCCCTTGGCACGGTAATCCTCGGTCTGTTCCCAGATCGCCGGCAGGGCGCGGGTCTTGCCGGCCAGCTCGGCATTCGAGGTTCCCGGCATCAGCAGGTCGTCATGCAGATATTCCGACAGCAGCTTGAGATCGCCGGCCAGCGCCCGTGCCCGTTCGGCGTCATAGGGCGCCTTGCCCTGCGCCATGGCCGCCAGCCCGCCCATCTCCAGGTTGACTAGGCTGAAATAGCCGATGCGCGCGGCGGCAATATCGCCGGGCTCGGCAGCCTGGGCCAGGGCGGGAACGGACAGGGCGGCGGCGGCCAGAAGGATCTTGTGCATGAAAATCACCTTTTGCTTGCGTTTGAGGGCTTGCTGATGCGTTTTATGTAAATTGCCGTAACATTCGGATTTTCGAAGATTAATGCGGCAAACTGTCGCGATGCCGGCTACTGAAAGACCGATGGGGCGTGCATCTTGACCGTATATTCGCAATAATGTAGCTATGGTGCATGAGCGTCGATGTCAGCATAGATCCCGAAAGCATGCGCGCAGCCGCCGACGAGGCCAGCGACCTTCTGAAATCGCTTGGCAACCGTCATCGGCTGCTGATCCTGTGCCAGCTGGTAGAGGGCGAGAAATCCGTGGGCCAGCTTGCGGAATTCCTGGGCATCCGCGATTCCACCGTGTCGCAGCATCTGGCGCTTCTGCGCCGGGACAAGATCATCCTCGGCCGGCGCGAAGGGCAGACGATCTGGTATCGGATCGAAAGCCAGCCTGCCCGCAAGGTCATGGAAGTGCTCTACGACATCTTCTGCGGCACCCAGGACTGATCCGGCAGCCGCCGGGCCAGCACCCGATGCCGCGCAGCCTGCGGATAGCCCGGCGATGCGGGCTCGGCTTCGACTGCCCAGGCCCGGGCAATCTTCCTCGCGGGCGCCCGGCCCATTGCCATGCCGCGGGCCGGGCTCATGCCCTGCCGGCGGCCGGCTGCTGCCGGCACAGGGCATAGAATGCCCGCACCCGCATGCCCGAACGGCACCAGCCCAGCACCGGCCCCCCGGCCTCGGCCAGGATGCAACGGAACGCCGCGATCTGGCCGGCCGAAGGCTGGCCGGAAACCGGAATATGGCGCGCGGTCAGGCCAAGGCGCGCGGCCGCGGCAGCGATGGTGGCGAAATCGGGCTGGCCACGCTCCTCGCCATCGGGGCGAACGCAGACCAGCACCCGGAACCCCGCCCCCGCGACCGCCGGCAGGTCTTCGGGGCAAAGCTGGCCGGTGGCCGAGAACCGGTCGTCGATCTTGCGAATCCGCGGCTTGCCGCGCCGTCGAAAGGGCCACATTCATGCCCCCTGCCGATCGGCGGCAGAACGGGCCGCGGCCCATCGCTGCCCTGTTTTGACGATTGCGATTCCAGCGGCCATTGTTGCGGAGAAGAGGACGGGTTCTGGGTGGATGAGGCCGATGGCGGGGATGGCGCCGCCGGGGCAGAATCCCGAGAGCCCCCAGCCCAGGCCGAACAGCGCCGATCCGCCGACCAGGGCCGGGTCGATGGC
>NZ_JBGOSN010000073.1:0-12702 GCF_046335115.1 Paracoccus sp. P2
CAGACCCGACGCAACAACCCGTCAGCTGACGGCCTTCGAGGCGCTTCAGGTTGCGCCAACTGCTCCGTGGTCGAGAGAGCGGTCAAAAATCGAGATGCCCTGATGAGGAATGGCATGGCTCGGACACGGGCAGCGGATTTCGAGGAAAAGCAGCGCGGCCTTCTGGACAAGGCGGCCGAGGTCTTTGCCGATCTGGGCATGGAAAAGGCATCCATGGCGCAGATCGCCACCCACAGCCAGGTCTCCAAGGCGCTGCTTTACCACTATTATCCCAGCAAGGACGCGCTGATCTTCGCCATCATCATCACCCATCTGGAAGAGCTGGAAGCCGCCATCGAAGAGGCGGACGATCCGACCCTGCCGCCGCAGCAGCGCCTGCGCCGGCTGGTCGGCACGGTGCTGGAACGCTATCGCGGCGCGGACAACCAGCACAAGGTGCAGCTGAACGCCACCCCGGCCCTGGGCGACGACCAGAAGGCCGAGATCCTGGGCGTCGAGCGCCGCATCGTCAAGCGCTTCGCCGCCGTGCTGCGCGAGATCAACCCCGACCTGGACGATCCGCAGCGCCCGCTGCTGACCCCCGTGACCATGTCGCTGTTCGGGATGATGAACTGGGTCTACATGTGGTTCCGCGACGGCGGCCGCATCACCCGCGAGGATTACGCCGATGTGGCGACGACCCTGATCCTGGAAGGGATCAAGGCGGTCCGCTGAAGTCCCCTTGCAGGATGTCCCAGGGCGGATCGACGTTCAGGATTTCCTTGAGTGGAATTGAGCGGTTCACTGGACATCCCGAGATGACACGGGGTTCAGGATGACCACGAAGCGCTCGGCGTTGAGCCACGCCCAATGGGAGAGGATCGTGTCGCATCTGCCCGGAAAGGCAGGCGATCCGGGCCGGACCGGGAACGATAGCCGTCTGTTTGCGAACGACAGAAACCGCATCGAACGCGGCTTCAACAGACCCAGACACTTCCGCCCTACCCGCTACGACCGCAGGACCATCCCCTTCAATGGCCGCGACCTTCTCGCAGCCACCAGCAGCTGGCTAAGGTGAATGGCGATTGCGGGGGCTAGGCGGACAACACCGCCGCCTTGGCCGACAGCGCGGCCAGCGCATCGCGCGGCGACAGCAGCAGCAACAGCCCGCGCCTGCCGCCGTTGATCGCCACCTCGTCAAAGCCCATGGCGTCGGCCTCGAAGGCCACCGGCACCGGGCGGCGCTGGCCGAAGGGGCTGATGCCGCCGGTATGATAGCCGGTCAGCCGCTCGGCCTTGGCGGGCGGCATCATCGCCGCCGACTTGCCGCCGAATGCCGCCGCCACCCGCTTCATCGACAGGCTGCGATCACCGGACAGGACCGCGCAGGCGGGGCGGCCGTCCACCTCGACCATCAGCGTCTTGAGCAGCCGGGCGGGCGGCAGGCCGATGGCCTCGGCCGCTTGCAGCGCCACGCGCTCGGACCCCGGATCATAGCGGTATTCAACCGGGCGAAAGGCCACCTGCGCCCGAAGCAGGAATTGCGTGGCCGGGGTGGCGCCGCTCATTCCGCGGGCCTTGCCGGCGGCGGTGGCGGGCGAAAGCCCATCTCGCGGTCGATCCAGGCCATCAGCAGGTCGACGATCTGCGCCTGCTGCGCGGCGTCCAGCGCCCGGCCGCGCGGGATGCCGTGCCATTTCTGCAGGCAAGAGCGGCAGCAGCAGGCGGTGGCGTGCTGGGCGATGAAGACCGGATGGCCACGCATCGGGGTCTGGCGGCCGTCGTTCGGCGGCTCGACCGGTGCCAGCCGCGCGGCGATGAAGTCGCGCGCATGGGCGGCGACGGTCTCGCGCCCCCTGGCGTCGGCATAGCGCCGCTGCTTCCGGCCAAGGCGAAAGCGGCTGCGAAAGGCGGACCGGGCCAGCCGGCCCAGGATCTGGTCCTGATCGGTCATGCCCAGGACATAGCCGTCCCGTCCCGGCGCGGAAAGCCCCGCCTAGCCCGCCTTGGCCAGCACCAGAAAGGTCATCATGCCCAAAGGCGGCAGGGTGCGGCGTTCCTCGAGGACCAGCGATTCCTGGCCCAGCACCCGCTCGATGCGGAAATCGGAATGCCAGCCGATCGTATTGGCCAGGGGGGCAAAGACCCGCTCGACCGCCGCCATGGCGCCGCGGTCGCGCGCGAAATGGTTGGTGATGACCACCTTGCCGCCCGGCTTGCAGACCCGCGCGATCTCGGCCATCACCCGCTCGGGCTCGGGCACCACCGACAGCACGTGCATCGCCGTCACCGTGTCGAAATGGTCGTCGGGGAAATCCAGCGCCCGCGCATCCATCTGCCGCAGCGCCTGCACCTGCTTCAGCCCCAGCCGCTGCACCTTGGCGACGGCCTTGTCCAGCATCTCGCGGCTGAAGTCGATGCCCGTGACCTGCATGTGCGGGCCGTAATGCTCCAGCGACAGGCCGGTGCCGACGCCCACCTCCAGCACCGAGCCGCCGCGGCGGTTGATGTAGTCCACCGCCCGGCGCCGGCCCATGTTGGTCGCCGCCCCGAAGGTCCGGTCGTAGATCGGCGCCCAGCGGGAATACGAGGCTTGGATGGATTTGATGTCCATGGCCGTTCCTATCGGTTTGAGGGCCGTTCCCGGTCGATCCAGGCCCAGATGACCATGACGACATAGCCCAGGCACAGCGCGATCAGCGTCACCCAGGCGAAGGTCAGCAACGCCGCCCCGACGAAGGCCACGCCGACCAGGAAGAACTTGACGTTCTCGCGCGAGATGCGGGTGGTCTTGAAGGACCAGGTGGGAATACGGCTGATCAGCAGCAGCCCGACCAGGACCATGTGCAGGCAGATCAACGCCCCCGGCAGCATCGGCCGGTCGGCGAAGGCGAAGGACAGATACATCGGCAGCATCACCAGCAGCGCCCCGGCGGGCGAGGGGATGCCCTCGAAATAGGCGCTGTCGCGCTGCGCCTCCTCGGACTTGGCGGAGACGTTGAAGCGCGCCAGCCGGATCACGCAGCAGACGGCAAAGACCAGCACGCAGATCCAGCCCAGGCCGCGAATATCCTTCAGCGCCCAGAAATACAGGATCAGCGGCGGGGCGATGCCGAAATTCAGGAAGTCGGCCAGCGAATCAAGCTCGGCCCCGATCTTGCTGGACGAGCCCAGCAGCCGCGCGATCCGCCCGTCGATGCCGTCCAGGATGCCCGCCGCGATGATCAGCAGCACCGCCGGCATGTAGTCGCCCTGCACGCCGAAGCGGATGGCGGTCAGCCCTGCGCAAACCGCGACGATGGTCAGCATGTTGGGCAGAAGCTGGACCAGCGAAAACTCGGTCTGCGGGCCGGAGGGCTGGTCCATCACGCCTCCGCCTGCCCGGCCGGCCCCAGCTCGGCGATCACCGTCTCGCCCGCGACCATGGTCTGGCCGATCTCGACCAGCGGCACTACGCCCGGCGGCAGATAGACATCCAGCCGCGAGCCGAATCGGATCAGCCCGAAGCGCTCTCCCGCCGCCAGCCGGTCGCCCGGCTTGACGAAACAGACGATGCGCCGCGCCACCAGCCCGGCGATCTGCACCACCGCCAGGTCGCGCCCATCCGCCATGCGGATGCGCAACCCGTTGCGTTCATTGTCCACGCTGGCCTTGTCCAGCGAGGCGTTGAAGAACTTGCCCGGCCGATAGGCGACCGCGGCCACCTCGCCCGCCACGGGGCTGCGGTTCACATGGCAGTTGAAGACGCTCATGAACACGCTGACGCGGGTCAGCGGGGTGTCGGCCATGCCCAGCTCGGCCGGCGGCACCGCCGGCTCGATCAGCGAGACGACGCCATCCGCCGGGCTTATGACCAGTCCGGGCCGCGCCGGCGTCACCCGCTCGGGGTCGCGGAAGAAGTAATAGCACCAGACGGTCAGCCCGACCCCGATCCAGCCCAAGGGCTCCCAGATCAGGAACAGCAGCAGGGTGGCGGCGGCAAAGGCCGCCACGAAGCGGATGCCCTCGCGATGCATCGGCTTGATGAAGGTGTCGCGCATGCGCATCTGGCATTCCCCAAGGGCTGATCGGCGCCGTCCGTCATAATGCGATTGAGACCACATGCAATAGTGCAGCCTGCCATACATGTTGCTTCCGCTGTGCCCGCCCTCCAAGCCCCCGGCCGCCCCGAGGCACAGGCCTCCGGTTGCGGGGGCAAGCAGATGCCGCCGTCATGGCTCCCGTTTGCCCCGGTTCCGGCTGCGCGCCCGCAACGCCAAGGATGCCCATCAAATCGTCGCGCGTTTCAGCGGCGTGACCATCCCCTCGCCGGTCGACGAGCGCAAGTCGGACACCGTCGGGACCATTCGGCGCCTCGGCGAAGCGCCGACATTGCGGCGGTGGCCGGTCGCGGTATCCGGCTGGACCTCCGGCACGCCGGCTGGGGCTTCGGCGTCCTGGCGTTCCAATTCGCCCCTTAGCACCGTCATCGGCGCGCTCGACCTTCACCCACGCGTGGCAGTCGGCATGCTGCGGCACGCGGCGCTGATGCTTGAACCGGCCTCCTCGACACAGGCGCGCGCCGCCGCCTCGACCACCTTGGCCAAGACCAGCCTGTCCCGCAACCCGGCCAGCCCCGCGGCTCCAGCTTCTCGCGCGGGCGGTACGGTTGTTGCTGCAGGCGCCGCGCCGATGGCGGTTGAAAAGGCGCGAGACGGGCCGATCAATATCGCCGCGGCCGAGAAGCTGCCGGCCCTGCGGGCAGAGAGCCATTCCCGGGGGCCAGCCGCACGCGCGGACACCTATAGTGCGCCGGACATCCTCAGGCGGGCGGACAAGCGGACGAAGCCGATGCCGGGCGCGACGGGTATTTCCGCGTGTCCGCGGGCCTTCATGACGCCTTGCTTGCCGTGCCCCTCACGGGGCAGGGCGCATGCCGGGGCGCTGCACCGCCCGCAGCAGGCTTCGATATCGGAGGCATCGCACCCGTTGCCTTTCACCCAGGGGCGAACATGATAGGGCGGGATAAGCATGCGTGCGCCGAGGCGGTGGTTTGGGCCCCCGAATGTTTCGGAACGGCGATGACGCCGATCCATTTCACGACCCGATGGCCCATATCCCTGACCGGCCGCACCCTCCCGCCTCGCTGTTGACCCAGGCATGATCCAGGGCACATGATCGGAAGGCAAAGCGGTCCTCGACGCCATCCGACCGGATATGCATGGAATGTCCCGCGCCGTTTCCGCCTCCAATCCCGAAGGCAGGCCATGGATGCGCCAGCAGGGCTGGGATGCCACCGCCTTTGCCGAGGCGGAACGGACCGATGCTTGCGCCCGCCGCAGCGCAATCCCGTGCCGGAGGGTAGGGCGTGAAGCCGACGATCCAGCTGCCCGGCCTGACGCTTCGGCCGGCACGCGCGGGCGATCTCGCCTCGCTATGCGCGCGGCTGCATCTGCCGCAGGTGCGAAAATATCTCTGCGACGACATCGTGCTGCCGCGCGAGACGGTCGCCGGCATGCTCGCGCGCAGCCGCAAGCTGGACGAGGCGGGGCTGGGCTTGTGGGCCCTGGAGACGCCGGGCAAGCCTTTGCCGGCATCTGCGGCCTCCAGCCGGTTTCCGACCTGCTGCAGCGCGAGCCCCGCATGCGCGGCGGCGTCGAGCCGGTGATCGCGCTGCGTCCCGAACTGTGGGGTTGGGGATTGGCCAAGCGGGCGCTCGAGGCGGTGGCGGATCATGCCCGAGAGGGTTGCGGCCTCAGGCGGCTCGTGGCCGTGGTGGACGCGCCCAAAGAGCTGTCTCACCGGCTGCCACTGCGTTGCGGTTTCGAACGGATTGGCATTGCGCCCGGAGCGGCGCATGCGCGCATCCTCTATGCGCGATCCCTGGCGGCGGCGGCTTCCTGACCGCCAGCCTTGGTCCCGAGGGCATCGGGGGTCGCCGCCGGCGCCCGGTTCGATGTCCCGCCTCGATCCGAACCGCAAGCTTCATCAAGGTTTTACAGAACGGCCACGCTCCTGTCATGCCGCCGCTGCATCAGTCGCGCCGAAACGGCAGGAAAGGGACAGCGCGGCATGACGGGTTTGCGGCTGTCGAACATCGGCAAGAGCTATGGCGAAACCAGGGTTCTGTCGGGTATCGACCTCGACATCGCAGCGGGCGAATTCGTGGCCGTGCTTGGCCCCTCGGGCTGCGGCAAGACCACGCTGCTGCGGCTGGTCGCAGGCTTCGAGCGCCCCGATGAAGGCACGATCACCCTGGGCGACCGGCAGGTGGCGGATGGAAATGCCATGGTGCCGCCCGAGGGGCGCGGCATCGGCCTCGTGTTCCAGAACTACGCGCTGTGGCCGCATATGTCGGTGGCGGAAAATGTCGGCTATGCGCTGAAGGTGGCGCGCCTGCCACGGGCCGAACGCCAGGCCCGGGTGGCCCGCGCGCTGGACACCGTCAACCTGGCGCCCTTTGCCGGCCGTCGCCCGGCGGATCTGTCGGGCGGGCAACGCCAGCGGGTCGCGCTGGCGCGCTGCCTGGCCGCCGGCTCGGATCTGGTGCTGCTGGATGAACCCCTGGCCAACCTGGATGTGCATCTGCGCGCCGCGATGGAAGAAGAGTTCCGCCGCTTCCACCGCGAAAGCGGGGCGACGCTGGTCTATATCACCCATGACCAAGCCGAGGCGATGGCCCTGGCCGACCGCATCGCGGTGATGGACAGGGGCCGCCTGCTGCAATGTGCCAGCCCCCGGCAACTGTATCGCGAACCTGCCGACGCCATGGTGGCCGGTTTCATCGGGGGTGGGCTGGTGCTGCCGGTCGAGGGCCTGCGGCCCCTGGGGGACAGGCTTGCCATGGCCGATCTTCTGGGCATGCGCGTCCGGCTGCGCTGCCATGCCGGGGAAACCGCACGGCCATTGGCCATGGCCGCCATCCATCCCGCCGATATCCAGCCCGCCCATCCGGGCGAGGCCGGCATCCCCGCCCGCGTCACCGCCCGCAGCTATCGCGGCGGCAGCTGGTCCTATGAGCTGCGCCCGGAGGCGGACCCGTCCCTGCGGTTGCCCATGGTGCTGCCCGACACGGCCACGCCGCCCGAACCGGGCGCGCGCCTTGACCTGGCGTTCCGCGACCTCTGGGCCATCCCGCTGCCCGGCACCTCCGTTCCCGGCGCGGCATCGGTCCCCTCCTCCTCCCCGCATCTTACGGAGAAATTCCAATGCGCCTGACTGTCACCACCCTTGCCCTGATGCTGTCCGCGACCTCGGTGTCGGCGCAGACCACGCTGACGCTCTATACCTCGCAATCGCCGGAAATCGCCCAGCAGACCGTCGACGCCTTCATGGCCAGGCATCCCGACATCACCGTGGAATGGATGCGCAACGGCACCTCGCAGCTGATGAACATCCTGACCGCCGAGCAGCAGGCCGGCGGCATCAAGGCCGATGTGCTGCTGGTCGCCGACAGCATCAATCTGGGCGCATTGAAAAGCCAGGGCTTGCTGCTGGCCTGGCCCGAAGCGCCGCTCGAGGGCATCGACCCGCTGCTATACGATGCCGACAAGACCTTCTTCGGCACCAAGATCTCGTCCACCGGCATCGTCTACAACACCCGGATCGCCGCGCCCGTCACCGGCTGGGCCGATCTGTTCCAGGATGCCAATGCCGGCCAGATCGTCGCCCCGAGCCCGCTTTATTCCGGCGCGGCGCTGGTCCACATGCATTCGCTGCTGCAGGACGCCAGCCAGGGCTGGAACTATTACGAACGTCTGAACGCGCTTGGCGTGGTGCCCGAGGGCGGCAATGGCCCGGTGCTCAAGGCCGTGGCCGGGGGCCAGGTGAAATATGGCGTCAACATCGATGCCGATGTGCTGCGCGCCAAGAAGGCGGGCTCGCCGGTGGAATTCGTCTATCCGGCCGAAGGCGCCACCTTCTTCACCGAGCCGGTGGCGATCCTTGCCGGCACCGATCAGCCCGAGGCGGCAAAGACCTTCGTCAGCTTCGTGCTGTCGGAAGAGGGCCAGAAACTGGCGGCCGAACAGGGCTACATGCCGGTCGACCCCAAGGTCGCCTCGCCCGAGGGGATGCCGGCGCTGTCCGAGATCAGGCTGATGCCGCTGGATGCCGACCGCGCGGTGGCCGAGGATGCCGAGGCCCGCGCCCGGTTCACCGAAATCTTCGGCGGCTGACCGGGGATGACCTCCGTTCCGAACAGCATGGGGGCGCCGCGCGCGCCCCTTTTCCGGCTTTCGTCCGAAAGGATCGTGCTGGCCCTGCTGGCCGTGCTGATCCTGTCGGTTTCCGTCGCCCCGATGCTGCGGCTGGCGCAGGCGGCGCTTTTCGACGATGGCGGGCTGGCGGTCGAGCGGCTGGCGAAGCTGTTCTCGCGCCCGCAGACCGGGGCGGCGATCTGGAACACCATCCAGATCTCGCTGGCCTCGACCCTTGTTTCCCTGCTGGTCGGCACGATCTTCGCGGTGATCATGGTGCAGACCGACCTTGGCGGCAAATCGGCGCTGGTCTTTGCCTTCGTGCTGCCCCTGATGATCCCGCCGCAGGTGACCGCCATGGCCTGGATCCAGGCCTTCTCGCCCTCCAGCCCGGTGCTGGGCGTCCTTGGCCTGTCGATGGAGGCGGGCACGCGGCATCCCCTGTATTCTAGGACCGGGATCATCCTGCTTCTGGGCATCTACAATGCACCGCTGGTCTATCTGGCGATTCAGGCCAGCCTGCGCCGCATTCCGCTGGACCTGGCCGAGGCGGCACGCGCCGCCGGCGCCGGTCCGCTCCGGGTGCTGCTGACGGTGATCCTGCCGCTGGCACGCGGCGGCATGGTGGCGGCGGCCAGCCTTGCCTTCGTCTCGGCAATCGGGAATTTCGGCATTCAGGCCATGCTGGGCATTCCCGCACGGGTGCCGACGCTGATCACCCAGATCTATCAGCAGATCAACGGGCTGGGGCCGGCCGCCCTGCCGAACATGGCGGCGCTGTCGCTGGTGCTGACCGCCCTGACCGTGGCGGGCGTGCTGCTGGCCGCGCGCGCCGGTGAGCGCGGCGATACCCGCGTCGATCTGGGCAGCCGCCCCCTGACGCTTCCCCTGGGCCGGGCCGGGGCCGTGATCGCGGCGCTGCTCTGGGGCTATCTCATCGTCTCGCTGCTGCTGCCCCTGTCGGCGCTGCTTCAGACATCGCTGGTCGCCGCCTACGGCCTGCCGCTGACGGCAGAGACGATGACGCTGAAGAACTACGCAGCGGCCCTGTTCCAGCAAGTGTCGCTGCGCGATGCCTTCGTCACCTCGCTGTGGCTGACGCTGGTCACCATGGGCTTCCTGATGCTGGCCTCGGTTTTCCTTGGCTATTTCCTGACATGGCGGCGCGGGCCCCTGGTGCGACTGCTGCATTTCGGGTCCGAGGCCGCCTATACCCTGCCGGGCATCACGCTGGGCGTCGCGATGATCCTGCTGTTCCTGCGGCCCTTGCCGGGGATCGGGGTGTCGATCTATGGCACGCCCTGGATCATCCTGGCGGCCTATGTCGCGGGTTTCTTCGCACTGGCGCTGCGTCCGGTGCTGTCGGGATACGCCCAGATCGACCGCGCGCTGGAAGAGGCCGCGCAGGTCGCGGGCGCGGGCTTCCTGCGCCGGATGCGCGACGTGATCTGGCCGCTGATCGCGCCAACCGCCATCGCCGCCGCCGTGATCGTCTTCATGACCGCGATCAACGAGATCCAGACCTCGATCCTGCTGATCTCCTCGGGCACCCGCACCATCGGGCCGATGATCATCTTCCTCGAGGAAGGCGGGGCCTCGACCCTTGCCGCCGCCGTTGGGTGCCTGATGATCCTGGGCGTGCTGGCGCTGATGCTGCTGTCGACGGCGCTGTCGCGCTTTCTGCCGAAAGGCGTGTTGCCATGGCAGTTCTGACCGCCTTCAGCGGCCTGGGCGGCAAATCCCCGGCAGCCTTCCTGCTGGAGATCGCCGGGCGGCGGATCCTGATGGACCTGGGCGAGGGCCCGACACCGGGCCAGCGCCCGGATCTGGACGGCATCGGACGGGTCGATGCGATCTTCCTGTCCCATGCGCATATCGACCATGTCGGGGCCATCGACCTCTGGCCGCGGCTGGGCTGTCCGCCGGTCTTTGCCAGCCGCGCCACCTTCGACGCCCTGCCGCTGCTGGGCCTGCATCCGCCGCCCGCAGCCTGCCACGCCCTGCCGCTGCAAGGGCCGGCGCAACTGCTGGGCCTGCCTGTCGTGGTCGGACGCAGCGGGCATGCCATGGGCGGCATCTGGCTGCACCTGC
This sequence comes from Paracoccus sp. P2, assembly GCF_046335115.1. NCBI lineage: Bacteria > Pseudomonadati > Pseudomonadota > Alphaproteobacteria > Rhodobacterales > Paracoccaceae > Paracoccus > Paracoccus sp. P2. The sequence continues at coordinate 10,248 of NZ_JBGOSN010000073.1, forward strand.
CGCAAGAGGGCGGCGCGCTTTACATGGGCGACTGGAGCCGGGAATCCGGGCTTCTGCCCCTCGATCCTCCGCCCCAGGCGGATCTGGTGATCACCGATCTTTCCTATGGCGACCGCGATCAGACCTTGGCCGAACAGGGGCCGGCGCTGGCGGACAGCATCCTCCCCGGCACGGTGCTGCCGGTCCCGATCCTGGGGCGCGGCGCGGATATGGCGCTGCGGCTGTCCGCCCTTGGCCTGTCACCGGTGGTCTGCCCGCAGCTCCGGGCCGAGCTGCAGGGCGCGTTGCCCGACCTGCGCTGCATCACCACCGCGCCAGAGGCCCGCGACGGCGACGTGATCATCGCCGCGGACACCGAGCGCCCCGGCGACCTGGTGTCCTGCCTGATCGCCGATCCGCGAGGCTGGCGCTTCATCTTCACCGGCCACGTCGCCCCCGGCAGCGCGGCGGCCGGGTTGATCGCCGCGGGTCGCGCCAGCCGGCATCCCTGGAACGTGCACCCCCGCGCCCGCGATCAGCTCTGGCTGGCCGGCATCACCGGCGCCAGGCATCTGGTTCCCGCCTTTGGCGCATTGGACGATGCCCCCGAACTCGCGCGCGCCCTGGCCCCGATCTGGCGACCGGACCGGGTCTGCCCCCTGACAGAAGAAAGCCAAACCCATGCTCACCAAGGAAACCACCCGCGAGCGGGCCGAGAACGACACCGCGATCCTTGTCCCGGCCCATGACCTGGCCCTGCCCCAAGGCCGGATCTGCCGCCTTTACGTCGGCAACCTGACCGGCGCCCGCGACGGCGCGGCGCTGCTGGCGGCGGGCATCACGTCTTCGCTGAACGTGGCGCTGAACATCGACGTGGCGCCCCTGCAACTGCCCGACGGCACCCATATGCGCCGCGCCAAGGTGGGGCTGATCGACGGGTCGGGCAATACGCCCGCCCATCTTGCCGCCGCCGTTCTGGCGCTGGAAGGGCTGGTCACGCAGGCCAGCCCCGGCAAGCCGAACTATCCCGCCCATCGCGCCGGGCATGTGCTGGTGCATTGCCGGGGCGGGCGGTCGCGCTCGGTCATCGTGCTGGCGATCTATCTGCACCTGCGCGCGCCCGGCAGGTTCCCGACGCTGGACAGTGCGGTGTCCCATATCCGCGGGGCGCGCGGCAATTCGGACACCTACCCGCTGCCCCCGATGCGGGATCTGGCGCAAGCGGTTCTGGCCAGCGGCAGCCTGCCCGCCCTGCTGCACGGTTAGCCCTTTCCCGGCAGGGGTCATTGCCGCCTCGGTCTCCCGCTTCCAGGACACCATATGATCCAGGCCCGCCGGAGCGAGGGCCAACCGGGCCATCGCCGGGAAGGGCTCATGCGAGGGTGTTCCGAGATCATCCCCGCATTCGGCGTGATCCCAGCGGGGCTTGAGGCTGCACGCTCCGCGGAACCAGCCGAAGCGCAAGGGAGGAATCATGGCGCCGCATGGCCGGCCATCCCCTGCAACGACCAATGGCTGGCCGCTCCTGCGATTCGTCGCGGCAAGTGGCCTGACCAATCTGGTGGACGGAGTCGCCGCCACCGCCTGGGCCTGGACGGCATCGCTGCTGACCCGCGATCCATTGCCGATCGCCCTGGTTGCCATGGCACTGCGGCTGCCCTGGGCCCGGTTTGCGATCCCGGCCGGGATCATCACCGACAGGGCCGACCGGCGCAGGCTCATGCTCGGCATGGATGGGCTGCGGCTTTCGGCGGGCGGCCGTGGCGCTCTGGTCGGCGTCGCCGCTGGCGGACGCGCCGCGGGTTGGGGGCTCCTCGCCCCCCCTTCCGCGGCACTGATCCTTGCCGGGATCGCGGGGAACTTCCACCCGCGCCAGGCGGACAGGAAGACTTGGCGCGGCAAACTGGCCGAGGTGATGGCTTTTCTGCACGGCGTCCCGATCCCGGGGCCGCTCGCCTGGCTCACCGGGTTCTGGAACCTGTTTTTCCAGACGGTGACGATCAGCCTGATCCCGCATGTGCATTGGCCGCGATGAAGGCTCGGCGTGCAGCAGCCCGCGGCCCCTGTGGTCATCGGCAATCACCCGTTTCGCACCGCGCAGGCCCCGGTCGGCGAGCCTGCGCAGGAACTTCGTCCGGAAGGGCTCCGCCTCGGCAGGGCCGTTGGCCAAGGCCGCATTTCCTGGCTGTCCATCGCCGTGGAGCTTCGTCGCATGAAATATAATTTTCGGTTTACACGCATATGATAATTTCTTACCATCACATCGATTTCCTGCGCAGTTCCGCGCCCGAGACAGGAGAGTTCGTTGCGCATCGAGATGACATCGGGGCGATTCAGGCTGTCGGGGGTGCTTCTCCAGGACCAGGCCCCCGATGTCAATCGGCACGCAACTTTGACCCCCTTTCGGCGCCCAATAATGACCCCGCTTGGTCAGCACGGGTAGCTGGCCCGATGCGGTGTAGCCTCCATACAGCGC
>NZ_JBGOSN010000074.1:0-11906 GCF_046335115.1 Paracoccus sp. P2
GCCATCTGGGCGTCGGTCAACCAGAAGAGATCAGACATGTTCACCGCTCGTTTTTCGAACCGTGAATCACGCAGCCTCGCAGAAATCAATGGGTCCTGACCCTAATGTCAACGTTAAGATTGTTGACATTAAGACAAAGAATCCGCACCCTTCGAATCAGCGGAGCATTCGGAGGGAGGAGCCGAAAATGCTTGCACTATCGTTGGTCCTGAACGGTATCGTTCTGGGCTCGGTACTGCTCTTGTTCAGCCTTGGGCTGACCTTGATCTACGGTGTTGGCCGTATCGTAAATTTTGCTCATGGCGCTTTGTTCAGCGCCGGAGCCATGGCCGGCGTCTGGCTGGTCGCATCTGGCGTTCCGTTCGGCCTCGCGCTGGTCGTCGCGCCGGTGGGGGTGGGACTGATCGGCGTGCTGATCGACTGGGCGATCCTTGCCCGGATCCGCGATCGTCCGATGGTGGACAGCCTGCTTCTGACCTTCGGCCTGGCGCTGCTCATCACCGGGATTCTCTATGAACTTGGCGGTCGCAATGTCCAGATCATGCCCATCCCCCAGGTCTTGGGCGGCGTGATCTCGATGGGTGGCATCAGCCTGCCGGCCTACCGCATCTTCGTCTCGATCTTGGCGGTGGCACTGACGGTTGCGCTGATCCTGTTCCTGAAGAACTCGAAATGGGGCTTGCGCGTGCGCGCCGCCAACGACGACCCCGAAATGGGCGCATGTATCGGCATCGACCGCGAGCGGCTGATGCACTCGGTCGTGGGGGTCAGCGCAGCACTGGCCGCTGCGTCCGGAGTCGCGGCCGCGCCGATCTTCACCGCCCATGCGGTGGTCGGCGACAAGATCCTGATCCTGGCCTTCATGACGGTCATTCTCGGTGGTCTCGGCAGCTTGCGTGGGGCGGTGGTCGCCGCCTACGTCGTCGGCCTGATCCTTGTCTTCGGCGAGGGCTATTTCGGCGGCCAGTTGGCGCTGATGCTGCTGTTCATCATGGTCATGGCGATGCTGATCAACTGGCCGCGCGGATTTTTCGGCGAAGGGAGAACGGAATGACCGGAGCAACCCTATCAGAGCGCCGCACGCGCAGCCGGGGCGGGCTGATCGGCTTGGCCATCGTCGCGCTGGCCGGCATCGTCCTGCCTTTTGCGAGTGCGGGCCAGCCGTTTCTGCTGATGCTGGCATCGCATGCCCTGATCGCGGCAATCCTCGCGCTCAGCCTAGACATGCTGACCGGCAATACCGGATTGCTGTCTTTCGGACATGCCGCCTGGTTCGGCTTCGGCTCATACGTCGCGGGGCTGCTGTCGAAAAGCGCCAGTTCCGACATTGTCGTGCTGAGCCTGCTGACGCTGGCAGCCACGGTCCTGGTTGCCGGGGTCATCGGGGCGGTTCTGGTGCGCCAGATCGGCAAGACCTTCGCCATCCTGACCCTTGCGCTCAGCCAGATCATGTTTGCCATCGTCTTCGTCTTCTCCGACATCACCGGGGGCGAGGACGGGCTGCACGGCATTCCCATGGCCACGTTCCTCGGGATGCAGATCGTCAGCCCGACCACCTGGTATGCAATTCTGCTGGTTGCGCTGCTGCTAGCGCTGGCGGGGGCGTTGCATCTGCGCCGCTCGCCGCTCGGCCGGGCCTGGCTGGCCATCCGTGAGAACGGTGAGCGGGCACGCTTCATCGGCATGAACGTCAACAAGCTGAAGCTGATGTCCTATGTTATCTCGGCCGGGCTCGCCTCTCTTGCCGGTGTTTTGTTCGTGCTGTTCAACGGTGCTACCTCGCCCGATCTGCTGCACTGGCTCGAGTCGGGCAAGGTGCTGATGTATGTCGTCCTCGGCGGCGTCGGCACCATCTTCGGCCCGGTGATCGGTGCGGTGGTCTTCACGCTGGCCGAACATTACGTCAGCACCTTTACCGATGCCTGGCTGATCTATTTCGGCGCGCTTTTCGTGCTGATCGTCATCGTCGCGCCGGGCGGGCTGTTCGGTGGCGCGGCGCGGATCGCCGAACGCCTGTCGGCCCGTAAGTCGGGACGGAGGACCGCGCAATGATCATCCTGGAAGTCAGTGAACTGACCAAGCATTTCGGTGGGTTGAAGGCGGTGAACGGGGTGAACCTGCGGGTGCAGCGGGGATCGATCCACTCGATCATCGGGCCGAATGGCGCGGGCAAGACCACGTTGTTCAACCTCATCACCGGCTCGATCCGTCCCATGTCCGGCACCGTCCTGTTCGAAGGGCAGGACATCACCGGCTGGCCGCCCGAGCGGCTGGCGCGCGGCGGGGTTGCCCGCACGTTCCAGCGCACCAGCATCTTCATGGACCTGCCGGTGCTGGAGAACGTCATGCTGGCGATCCGGTCGCGCGAAGGGCGCTCTGCCGCGCTATGGCAGTCGCACCAGCACGAGGACGAGGACGCCGACGAGGCGCGGGGTATCCTTGCCAGCGTCGGGCTGCGCGGGCGCGAGGATGCGAAGGCCGGAATGCTGGCGCATGGCTATCAGCGCGCGCTGGACATCGCCATCGGCCTTGCGCTGAAGCCGCGGCTGATCCTGATGGACGAACCACTGGCCGGCATGTCGCGCGGCGACCGCGAGACCATCGCCTCGCTGATCACCCTGCTGCGCGATACCATGGGCCTGACCATCATCGTGGTCGAGCATGACGTGGGCATGATCATGCGGCTGTCCGACCGGATCACCGTCATGCAGCACGGCACCGTCATCGCCGATGCCCCGCCCGAGGAAATCCGCGGCAACGAGGCCGTCCGTCAAGCCTATCTGCATGGGAGTTTCGCGGAATGAACGCCGTGCTTCGCTACGACAACCTGTCGGCTTTCTATGGCGTCAGCCAGATCCTGCACGGGCTCAGCTTCGACGTGCCGGCCGCTTCGGTGACCTGCCTTCTGGGCCTGAACGGCATGGGCAAGACCACGACGCTGCGCGCCACCATGGGGCTGGTTGACCGGACCGAGGGCCGGATCACCCTGAACGGCCGGGAAGTGACCGGCCCGACCTTTCGCCGCGCCCAGATGGGGGTGACGCTGGTGCCCGAGGATCGCAAGGTCTTTGCCAATCTGACGGTCGAGGAAAACCTGGAAGTCGCGCGCCGGCCGACCGGATCGGGGCAGGACTTCACCATTGCCGAGGCGGTCGAGATCTTTCCCCGCCTGGGCGAGCGGATGGGCCAGAAGGCCGGCACGATGAGCGGCGGCGAGCAGCAGATGCTGGTCGTGGCCCGCGCCATGCTGGCCAACCCGGCCTACATGATGCTGGACGAGCCGACCGAGGGCCTGTCGCCCAGCTATGTCGGCGCCATCGCCCAATCCATCGAAGAGGCGCGCAAGCGCGGCATCGGGGTCATCCTGGTCGAACAGAGCATCCCGCTGGCGCTTTCGGTCGGGGATGCCTTCCACATTGTCGAGAACGGCCAGATCAGCCGCAGCTACACGCGCGATGAGGCGCTGGCGGATCGGGAAGGGCTGGAGCGGATGCTGACGGTCGAGTGATCCGCACGGGCAAATATAAACGGGTTGAAACGGCGGCTGCCGCCATCGGGCACGGCTGCGCTTCACGGAACAATATTCAGGAACGAGATGAAAACCGAAATCGAATCCAAGGAACTTCTGGCGCGCTACGGGATCGAGACCACGCTGCCGGAACTGGCGGCCTCGCCGGAGGAGGCGCATGCCATCGTCGCGCGGATCGGCGCGCCCTGCGCGCTGAAGGTCGTCTCGGCCGATATCGTCCACAAGGTCGATGCTGGCGGTGTCCGCCTGTCGGTCACGGCGGAAGGGGCGGCGGATGCCTGGCGGTCGATCATGGACGCCTGCAGGGCCTCGTACCCTTCGGCGCGCATCGACGGCGTGCTGGTCGAGGAAATGGTGTCGGCGGGGCTTGAAGTCTTCATCGGCGGGCGGATCGATCCGGATTACGGGCCGGTAGTGCTGTTCGGCGCCGGCGGCAGCGGGGTAGAGCAACGCGGTAAGCCTGTTGCCGCGCTGGCGCCGCTGACGGAGACGGAGGCCCGGTCGATGATCGATGCGGCCTTCCCGGCCCCCTTCGCGGCCGAGGATGCGGTCGGCCGTGTCGCGCTGGTCCGCTGCCTGATGGCGGTGGGCGGGCCGGAGGGCATGCTGCTGAACGAGGACATCGCCGAGCTTGACATCAACCCGATCATCCTTTCCGGCGCCCGCGCGGTCGCGGTCGATGCGGTGGCGGGCGGCGAACGCCCTGCCGCCACTCCGCGCGGCGCGGCCGAGACCGCCGCCGCGCTTGACGCCCGCCGTGCCAAGCTGTCCGGGATGGGGGCGCTGTTCAATCCCAAGGCCATCGCTTTCGTTGGCGCCTCGACCTCGCCCGACAAGTTGGGCCATCACATGATCCGCAACCTGGTCGATTTCGGCTTCACCGGCCCGATCTATCCGATCCACCCCAGCGCCGACGAGATCTGCGGCCTCAAGGCCTATCCGACGATCACCGATGCGCCGGACGGGATCGACCGCGCGCTGGTTGCCGTCGCCAGCCATCGCGTGCCCGACGTGCTGGCCGAATGCCGCGCCAAGGGGGTCAAGCTGGCGCAGGTGCTGACGGCGGGCTTCGCCGAGTTTTCCAGCGACAGCGCCGACCTGGAATGCCGGATGCTGGAACAGGTCGCGGACGGGGCGATGCGCATGGTCGGGCCGAACTGCATCGGCACCTTTTCGGCCAGCTCGCGCATGGCGATCGGGGCGGCGCGCTACAACCCGACCGAGGGCGGCGGCATCACTTTCTTCTCGCAAAGCGGCACCTTTGCCGGCGACGTGGTGCGCAGGGCGCAGGTCTGGGGTCTGCCGCTTGGGCGGGCCTTGTCCTGCGGCAACTGCTCGGACGTGGACATGGTCGATCTGCTGCTGCAGGCCGCGCAGGATCCCGAGACGAAGATCATCGCCTTCTACATGGAATCCCTGCGTGATCCGGGGCTGTTCTTCCGCGCGGCGGCGGCGCTGGAGAAGCCGGTGGTAATCCTGCGCGGGGCCCAGACCGAGCAGGGTCAGGTCGCGGCCTCCAGCCACACGGCGGCGATGGCGACCGACAGCCTGTTGTGGGCCGCGGCGCTGGCGCAGTCCGGGGTCATCCAGGTCTCGAATGTGGACGACCTGATGGACACGCTGCTGGCGCTGACCGCGCATGGGCGGGGACCGGGCGCGCGGCTGGCGATCTTCGGCTCGGGCGGCGGGGTCAGCGTCACCGCCTCGGATGCGGCGGCGCGGGCGGGGCTGGTGGTGCCTGCGCTCGACCCGGCCACCGAGGAAGGGCTGAGGCGCTTCGGTATTCCCGGCACCAGCGTCGCCAATCCCATCGACATCCCGGTCTGGGGCCTGCGCGACGGCGAGCGCTACATCTTTGAGGAAATCATCAACCTGCTGAAGGTGTCGCCGGTCATCGACCGGGTGGTGGTCTTCGTGGAGATGGGCTGGGTGCTCGATTTCATGGACAGCGACGAGGCCGGTCTGGTCGCCCTGGAACGGATCTGCGATTCCATTGCCCGTGCGCGTCCTGACGGCGCGGCGATGTCGCTGGCATTGCGCAGTTCGGGCGACAAGTACCAGGACGATTTCGTCCGCGACCAGCGCGTGAAGTTCCTGAAACAAGGAATTTCGGTGTATCAATCGACATCACGGGCCGTTCGTGCTCAGGCAAGACTGGTTCACGGCAAAGGGATGTAGAATTGACCAATCGCGCTTCCAGCAATCCACAAACCCCGACATTCGGCACTCATGTCGATCTGGCCAGGACATTCCGGACCGATCCGGCCGAGGGTATGCAAACCCTGCCCGAGCAACTCAGCGCCCGGATCATGGCATTGATCATCAACGGCGAGTTCGAGCCGGGTCAGAGATTGCAGGAAAGCGCATTGGCCGAACGGTTCGAGGTCAGTCGCGGTCCGATCAGGGAAGCGCTACGGATTCTGGAGCGTGAGGGGCTGGTGACCATGGCCTCGCGCCGCGGCGCCAGCGTCACCCGGCTGACCGCCGCGCGGTTGCGTGACATCTTCAATGTGCGCGCGGCATTGATGGGCATATGCGCCGAGGAACTTGCCGAACGTCGGGACCCCGAGGTTCAGTCGATTGTGGACGAAGGAACCAGAAGCCTTCTGGCGGCCAACAAGGCTGGTGATGAGGAGGAGTTCATCGCCATCGTCTATCAACTCAGCATGTATGTCGCCGAGGCGGCCGGAAACGAGATCGCGCGCTCGATCCTGTTCTCGCTGGGCCGGCAGACCCTACCGCTGACGCGACGCCTGTTCCAGGACGAGGCCGAACGCCTGACCTGGGCCGGCAACTGGCAGGCGATCAGCGAGGCGATCCGCGCGGGCGATCCCGTCCGGGCGCGTCAGGCCGTGCGAAAGCTGATGGCCGATATCACCGTAGGCGATCTGGCCATACACGAGCGGCTCGAAAAGGAGCGACGTTCGGCCGGAGCATAATCAACGGGTTCACAACGCGGGAACGAACCCGGTCGTCGGCGCCTCGGGGAGGGGGCGCCGGGAGGTATCTTATGCCCGCATTGCGAGAGTGGAGGAGAAAATGGGAAAGTTTCGGTTCAGCGGGATGGCGGTGTGTGCTCTTGCGGCTTGCGCGGTGCTGTCGGGCGGCCCGGCGACGGCCGAGGTCGCCATCGGGGTCTTCGTGCCCACCACCGGGGTGTTGGCGCCCCTCGGCAATGACATGCGCAATGGCTTCCTGCTGGCTGCGAAGGGTGCCACCGTCAAGGGCGAGCCGGTCAGGCTGATCGTCGAGGACACCGGCGGCAATCCCGCGAATGGGCTGCGCAAGGCGCAAAAGCTGGTGCTGGAGGACAAGGTCTCGCTGCTGTTGGGCGGAGCAAGCAGCGCGGTCACGCTGGGCATCAACGCCCAGGCGCCACGCCTCAACGTGCCGATCATCACCACCAACGCTCAGGCGGTACCGATCACTGGCGAACAGTGCAGCCGCTTCATGTTCCGCACCGTGCCCCATGACGGCAATACGGCCAAGGCCAGCGCGGCGATGTTCGCCGAGCGGCCCGACATGATCGGACGGAAATGGTTCGTGGTCTATCACGACTATGCCTACGGCCTGTCGAATAAGGCCGAATTCGCGCATATCCCCGGCATCCAGATCGCCGGCGAGGCCGGCCGCCCCGTCGGCACGGCGGATTGGTCCAGCGCCATTGCGCAGATCCAGTCCAGTGATGCGGACGGTATCTATCTGGCGCTCGCCGTGGGGGACGACCTGACCGCCTTCGTCAATCAGGCGCGCGGCTACGGGCTGGACTTTCCGATCATGACCCCGGCCGGCATTCCCGACACGATGCTGCAGGCGCTTGGCAAGAACGGCGTCGGCATGATCGCGAACGGGCTGACCGCTTCCTGGATGCAGGAGGACGAGAACCCGCAGATCGCGGAACTGGTCAAGGCCTATCACGACGAATACGGCATCGTGCCGGGCTATCAGGCGATTCAGGCCTATGCGGGGATGCAATTCGTTCTCGCCGCGCTGGAGGCGGCGGACGAGATCTCGACCGATGCGATCATCAAGGCGCTCGAAGACACGGTGGCGGAAACCGTCGTGGGACCGATCGACATCCGTGCCGAGGATCATCAAGGCATGCAGGGCACCTTCGTTGCTGAGGCGGTGGCGGTGGATCCGCCCCGGCATGGCGCCTCCATCGGCTGGAAGCCCGTGACCCCGATGACTTGGGACCAGATCAACCTTCTGCCCGAGGAAACCGGGTGCAAGGGCTTCTGATCCCTTTGCCTGCCACGCTTTGACAGGGAAGAGCTGCCATGACCGATAAAGCCCGCTCCATCGGATTGATCCTGTTCTGTCAGGTCGCGGCAATGACGCTGTGGTTCTCGGCCACGGCGGCAGCGGTGGCGCTGGTGGCGGATGGCACACTCTCGGGCCAGCAGGCGGGCCTGTTGACCGGCGCGGTGCAGCTTGGCTTCGTCGCCGGGACCCTGCTCAGTGCGCTGACCGGTATGGCCGATCGTTTTGACCCGAGGCGGCTCTTCGCTGCCTCGGCCTTGTGCGGGGCCTTGGCCAACCTGCTGCTTCTGGTCACCGGCTTCGACAATGCGGCGACGGTGATGCTGCGCTTCCTGACCGGCATGACGCTGGCCGGGGTCTATCCAGTCGGCATGAAGATGGCGGCGGGCTGGTCGCAGAAGGGTATGGGGTTGATGATCGGCGTGCTGGTGGGCGCGCTGACGCTGGGCTCGTCGCTGCCGCATCTGTTCAATGCGATGGTCGGGCTGGACTGGCGCACGACGATCCTCGTCTCCAGTCTCTGCGCGACCTCAGCGGCCGGGGCGATCCTGTTCTCCGACCTCGGGCCATACCTGCGCCGCGCCGCCCGCTTCCGCTTTTCCGAGGCGCGGCGGGCGCTTCTGCAGAAGCCCGTGCTGCTGGCGAATGCCGGCTACCTCGGCCACATGTGGGAGCTTTATGCCATGTGGGCGTGGATCGGCGTTTTCCTCGAATGGGCGCTGACGAGGGCGGGAAGCCCGCTGGCGGCGCAATCCGGGCTCGTCACCTTCGCGGTGATCGCCACCGGCGCGCTCGGCTGCGTCGTCGCGGGCGTGCTGGCCGACCGTTTCGGCCGCACCACCGTCACCATGGCGGCCATGGCGGTCAGCGGAACCTGCGCGCTGCTGATCGGCCTGACGCCGGCTCTGGGGGCGGGCGTCGTGATCGCGGTCGCCTTGATCTGGGGCATCAGCGTGATTGCGGATTCGGCACAGTTCTCGGCGAGTGTCGCTGAATTGTCCGAGCCCGAACTGGTCGGCACCATGCTGACGCTGCAGACCAGCATGGGTTTCCTGCTGACCTTCATCATCATCCAGTCGATGCCGCTGATCGTCGCGGCCTGCGGCTGGGCCTTTGCCTTTGCTGCGCTGGCCATCGGGCCCTGGCTGGGTGTGCTGGCCATGGGGCGGCTGCGCCGGCTGCCCGAGGCCCTGCGGCTGGCCAATGGCCGGCGCTGAAACCGAAACCTCAACGACGGAGTCTCAGATGGAATGGGAAACACTTCTTTACGACCAGCCCGAGCCGGGCATCGGCGTCGTCACTTTCAACCGGCCCACACGCGCGAACGCCATGAACCAGCATATGCTGGCCGAACTGGACCAGCTTTGCCGCCATATCTCTGCCGATGCCGGTATTCGTGCCGTCATCGTGACGGGTGCGGGAAAGGCGTTTTCGTCGGGCTTTGACCTCAAGGCGCAGGCGGAGGCGACGCCGCAGGGCGTCGGTGAATGGGAGCCGGTGCTGGAGGCCGATTTCAGGGGCATCATGTCCTTCTGGAACCTGTCCGTCCCGACCATCGCGGCGGTCAACGGGGCGGCCCTTGCCGGAGGGTTCGAACTGATGATGGGCTGCGACCTCGCCCTGTCGGTCGAAAGCGCGGTCTTCGGCGAGCCGGAGCTGAAATTCGGCGCCGGCATCGTCGCCATGCTGCTGCCATGGCATGTGCCGCCCAAGATCGCCAAGGGTGTCATCTTCACCGGCGAGGATTCGATTTCGGCGCAACAGGCGCTGGATTGGGGGCTGATCAACCGCATCGTGCCGGACGGGAATCTTATGGACGAATCCCTTGCGCTGGCCCGGCGGATCTCGCGGCTGGACGCGATGGCGATGCGGCGCACCAAGCAGGCGATGCACCGCAGCTATGAGCTGATGGGGATGCAGGCGGCGCTGCGGGCCTCGCTGGATATCGATATCCTGCTGGAAGGCGAGGGGACGGATCTCAAGCGAGGTTTCCTCAAGGTGCTGCGCGACCAGGGGCTGGGCAAGGCTCTGGCCTGGCGCGAGGCGCGCTTTGCCGGCGCATGACATCAAGGAAGGAGTAGAAACCATGTTCGACGCAATCCTGATCGACAAGGACGAGAGCGGATATTCCGCCAGGCTGGCGCAGTTAGACGACGATGCGCTGCCCGAGGGCGACCTGACGGTCGCGGTCGAATGGTCCACGATGAACTACAAGGACGCGCTGGCGCTGACCGGGAAAAGCCCGGTCGTCCGCCGCTTTCCCATGGTTCCCGGCATCGATTTCGCCGGCACGGTCGTCCAGTCCGGCAGCGATGCCTTCCGGCCGGGCGACAAGGTGGTCCATACCGGCTTCGGCATGGGCGAGACGCGATGGGGCGGCTATGCCGAACGGATGCGCGTGGCCTCCGAACGCACGCTGAAGCTGCCCGAGGGTCTGGACACAAGGCAAGCGATGGCCATCGGCACGGCCGGGTTTACCGCAATGCTATGCGTGCTCGCTCTTGAACGGCATGGCGTGAAGCCCGGCGACGGCGATGTTCTGGTGACCGGGGCAACGGGCGGCGTCGGCAGCTTTGCCGTGAAGCTGCTCGCCGGCCGGGGCTACCGCGTCGTCGCGGCGACCGGCAAGGCCAGCGAGGCCGACTATCTGACCGGCCTCGGCGCAGCCGAGATCCTGGATCGGGCCGAGCTTTCGGCACCCGGCAAGCCTCTGGGCCGCGAACGCTGGCTTGGCGCGGTCGATGCCGTGGGTGGCGTGACGCTGGCCAATGTATGCGCGGGCACGAAATATGGCGGCACCGTTGCAGCCTGCGGCCTGGCCGAGAGCATGGAGTTTCCCGCCACCGTCGCCCCCTTCATCCTGCGCGGCGTGACGCTGGCCGGCATCGACAGCGTGTTCTGCCCGATGGAGCTGCGCGCCCAGGCCTGGGAGGCGCTGGCGAAGGAAGTCGATGCCGGCACATTGGATCAGGTCGCGACCGAGATAGGTCTTGCGGATGTGATCGGTCGGGCATCGGAACTGCTGGAGGGAAAGGTTCGGGGTAGGCTGCTCGTCAACGTAAAACGTTGAACAACAGCGTCACCGGCATCGTTTGCCGATGACGCTGTAGGAGACCAGGGATTGCGCCGTCGGCGAGGCGGGCGCGGGCTGATCAACGATCGGCACGGCGGCATCGAGTCGACGAGGTGCGCCGCGATCAGTAAGATCGCTGGACTTGCCAAACCGTGCCGGCTGGCTCGATCCGCTCGGGGCCGATCAATAAGTCACGAGCGGTTGCGGCGCACCTTTGCAATCATTGCGCGAAGCTCGTTTAGTGATTGCCGGCCGAACGCGCCGAAGTCCCCGGCGATGAAGGTCGGCGTCCCGGACAGCCCCATCTTTTCGGCCAGGATCCACGAATGCTCGATCTGGCGGGCGATCACGACATCATCCATATCCCTGCGCAGGCGGTCCATGTCCAGCCCGACCGCCTCTGCGACACGATGGGCGCTCCTGTCATCCGCCTCGCCCTCGATGTTCATCAGGCCGGCGTGGAACTGCCAGAACCTCTCCTGCCGCAACGAGGCCAGCGACATGCGGGCGCAGTAAAGCGAAGCCGCACCGAATACCGGCCATTCCCTCAGCAGCACCCGCAGATTCGGGTCTTCCGAGATCAATTGGTGGATGTCGGCAACCGAAGCGCGGCAGTAGGGGCAATTATAGTCGAAAAACTCGGTCAGCGTGACATCTCCCGAGGGGTTGCCAAGGACCGCGCCGAGCTGTTCGTGCTCCAGGGCCTGGCGCAGCTCCGGGGGCATCGGATTGTCCTGCGCCCGCGCGGATATTCCGCTGGCCGCCAAGGCGCTGGCTGCGATGCCGGTCCGCAGGAAACGCCGGCGGTCGGGGTGATGTCTTTTGTCCTGTGGCATGAACCTGTCCTTTTCCGGATCTGCCGCGGATCGATATGAGCAATGGCTTAACCCAACCTTAAGAGGCTGCCCCGTCTGCGCCCGCGCGCTCTTAAGCTGCGCTTAGGTCATGTTGACAAATGACGCAGCCAGAGGCGGATGGACGTGATGTCGATGAAACCCAGGAAGCTTTCGGCGGTCTTGTCGTAGCGGGTGGCGACGCGGC
>NZ_JBGOSN010000075.1:0-11133 GCF_046335115.1 Paracoccus sp. P2
AGCACATGGCCGCAAGCCGCCTGCAGGCCCTGCGCGTCCAGACCGCCGACGGAAGCACCATCGGCATCATACCCTTCCAGGAAGCCATCAACGCATATACCGGGCAGCGGGCATGAGGCGCCGCCATCGGCCGGCTCAGCGCAGGCCCATCTCGGCCAGCGCCCTGGCGATTTCAGGGGGCAGGTCCGGCTCGGCCCCGCGTCCTGCCGGCAGGTCGGGCGGGGCCTCGGTGCCGGGCAGATAGCGCCAGCCCTGAAAGGGCCGGCGCGGCACGGCCGCGACGCGCACCAGTTCCGGGTCGAGGATCAGCGCGCAGCGGCGGATGCCGTCCTCGCCCTGCACCTCCTGCAAATCCAGGATGCGCTGGCGGGCCTGCATCACGCCCTTGAACACCCAATAGATCGAGCCGCCGTCCAGCAATTCGGCCTCGCGCCTGGGCCACATGCGGGTGACGTGGCGGGCCGGGCCGCCGCCGAAACGGTGTTTCTGCCATGCCGCGAGTTCGGCCGGATCGTCGCAGCCGACGCAGAGTTTCATCAGATTCAGGGACGCGCTCATGCGCCAGATATAGCCCGGCGGCGGGCGGGTGCAATGGACCTGCGCGCCGGCGCCATGATCGCTGCGCGGCGGCCGGCAAGCAGGACGAGGCGCGGCCGGGCCGGAGCGTGCCGATTCCCCCGAGGCGATGACCGCCCTGCGACAGCATGGGCGCTAGGCCGAATCCGGTTCTTTGGCCAGACAGCGTTCATTCAAGAGAAATATTGCAAAACAATGCAGTCCGGTGCAGTCCGGGCCGGTGCAGTCCGCGCGCCCGGCCTCCTTGGGCTGTGAACCCATGAACACAACGGGAGGAGTAACCCATGATCAACCGCCGCATGTTCCTTTGCAGCACCGCTTCGCTCACGCTGGCTTCCGCCGGCGCGGCCCGGGCGGAAACCGCCTGCCTCATGCCGACGCAGGCCCGGCAGGCCGGCATGTCCCCCGCCGATGTCATCGCGGCGCTGAAAGAGGGCAATGCCCGCTTCGCCGCCGGAGCAATGCGGAACTGCGATCTGAACGCGATGGTGCGCGAAACCTCGGAAGGGCAATATCCCATAGCCGCGGTCGTGGGCTGCATCGACAGCCGCGTGCCGCCGGAACTGGTCTTTGACCAGAAGATCGGCGACCTGTTCACCGCGCGCATCGCCGGAAATTGTGTGAACACCGACATCATCGGCAGCCTGGAATTCGCCTGCAAGGTCTCGGGCTCCAAGGCCATCGTCGTGCTGGGCCATAGCTCTTGCGGCGCGGTCAAGGGCGCGATCGACAAGGTCGAACTGGGCCATCTGACCCATGCTCTGCAACTGATCGAGCCGGCCGTCGCGGCCGTTGCCCCGACCAATCGCACATCGAAGGACAAGGCTCTGGTGCAGAAGGTGGCCGAGAAGAATGCCGAACTGACCGTGGCCAAGATCCTGTCGGAAAGCCCGATCCTGAAGGACATGGCCGATGCGGGCGAAATCGTGGTGATGGCCGCGATGCATGACATCGCCACGGGGGAAATCCGCTTCCTGTAAGCGGAAAGCGCCGGGAGGATGCCGGGCGCCCCCAGGGGTTGA
Organism: Paracoccus sp. P2; assembly: GCF_046335115.1. Taxonomy (NCBI): domain Bacteria; kingdom Pseudomonadati; phylum Pseudomonadota; class Alphaproteobacteria; order Rhodobacterales; family Paracoccaceae; genus Paracoccus; species Paracoccus sp. P2. The sequence continues at coordinate 1,599 of NZ_JBGOSN010000075.1, forward strand.
ACCTGGGGGCCTGCGGGGATAGGCCGCAAGCTGCCCTGCCATGGAAACCGTCATGCCCGACCCGATTGCTCGACCGCCCCGCAGCCAGCCCCTGCCGGAGTTCATCGCGATGCTGGCGCTGATCTTTGCCGTCATCGCCTTTTCGATCGATTCCATGCTGCCCGCCCTGCCCGAGATCGCGGCCGCCCTGACACCCGGAAACGTCAACCGCGCGCAGCTCGTACTGACCTCTTTCGTGGGCGGGCTGGGGATGGGCCTGCTGGTCGGCGGGCCGCTTTCCGACGCGCTGGGGCGCAAGCCGGTCATCACCGCCGGCTTTGCGCTTTACGCCATCGCCGCCGTGGCGGCGATCTTTGCCGATTCGCTGGACCTATTGCTGGCGGCGCGTTTCGTGCAGGGCATCGGCGCCGCCGCGCCGCGGATCGTGGCGCTGGCCATGGTGCGCGACCTGTACCAGGGCCGCGAGATGGCGCGGATCACCAGCTTCGTGATGATGGTCTTCATCCTGGTGCCGGCGGTGGCGCCCTCGATCGGGGCGGTGGTGATCCATTTCGTCGGCTGGCGCGGGGTGTTCGGCTCTTTCGTGGTGCTGGCGCTGATCGGCAGCCTGTGGCTGAACCTGCGCCGCCCCGAGACCCTGCCCGAGACCGCGCGCCGGCCGCTGAACACGCGCAGCCTGGTCGCCGCGGCGCGCGAGGTGATGGGCAACGGCCAGGTGCAGCTGGTGACGGTGGTGATGACGTTGGGCTTCGGGCAGATGTTCGCGCTGCTGAGTTCGGCCCAGCAGCTTTTCGTCGACACCTATGGCAAGGGCGACAGCTTCCCGCTGTGGTTCGCCGCCATGGCGCTGCTGTCGGGCAGCGGCACGGTGCTGAACGCGCGCTATGTCGTACGGCTGGGCATGCGGCGGATCGTGGGCTGGGCCTATGGCATGCAGGTGCTGGTCTCGGGCTTGATGACGGTGCTGGTGTTTTGCGACCTGCTGCCCGAGGCGCTGCGCTTTCCGGCCTTCTTCTTCTGGGCGGTCAGCGTGTTCTTCATGGCCGGCGTGACCTTCGGCAACCTCAATGCCATGGCCTTGCAGCGCATGGGCCATGTGGCGGGGATGGCGGCCTCGGTGATCGGGGCGATCTCGACGCTGGGCGCGGTGCTGATCGCGGCGCCGGTCGGCCTGCTTTACGACGGCACGGCACGGCCCATCGTCCTGGCGACGCTGGTCTGCTCGGGGCTGGCGCTGATGCTGATGCGCGGCGTGCGCGAGGGCTGACGGCGCCGGAGCGCGAGTTACCCACAGGGAATGCACCGCGCCCCCTTGCGCAGCCGCCGAAGCTGGCCTAAAGAGCAGCCGTGTCGCCGGCCAAGGTGCAGGCGCAGGCATGGCCCGTTCGTCTATCGGTTAGGACGTCAGGTTTTCAACCTGAAAAGAGGGGTTCGACTCCCCTACGGGCTGCCACTTTCCCTTTTACCCCGATCCCGATCCCGCCTTGCGCAATCCGCCTGGGTCAGGCGGCAGGGCGCATAGGCACGAAATGCGACCGACCCGGCCATGGTGCTTGGGGTGGCCTGCCGGCCGCGGCCGTATTGCGCGGGCGCGAGGCTTGGCCGGCCCGCGGGTGGCATTGTGGCACCGGCCCGTGGTCAGCCTGGAATATCCCGGCACGGGCCTGCCGCTGACGGGCGGCGGTTCGGACCGGATACGGGCAGGCCGCCAGGAAGGCGGCCCGCCTTGCGATCAGTGGCTGGCCGGCCGGATCAGCGGCACCTCATTGCCGTTCGCGTCGTAAAGCCGGCCGTCCATGAAATAATCCCCGTCCTCGAGCTGGGCGATGTCGGTATAGCGGATGGTTCGTTCCGCCGCGGCACCGAAGACCGAGGGCTGGTCGGAATTGCCGGCCGTGAAATGGTTGAACAGCAGGTTGAGCGTGATCGCCATCAGCGCCGAGGAACTGATACCCGAATGGAAGATCGTCTCGACCCAGGCCGGGAACTGGTGGTAAAAGGCCGGAAGCACGATCGGGATGGTGCCGAAGCCGATCGAGGTCGCCACGATGATCAGGTTCATGTTGTTGGCGTAATCGACCTTGGACAGGGTGCGGATGCCGCTGGCCGCAACCGTCCCGAACAGGACGATGCCGGCCCCGCCCAGCACCGGGCTGGGAATCGCCGCGACGATCCGGCCCATCACCGGGAACAGCCCCAGCGCCACCAGGATCAGCCCGCCCGTCGCCACGACATAGCGGCTCTTGACACCGGTCACGGCCACCAGGCCGACATTCTGGGCAAAGGCGCTTTGCGTGAACGAGCCGACAACCGGCGCCAGCATGCTCGACAGCATGTCGGCGCGCAGCCCGTCGCCCAGCCGCCGCCCGTCCACCTTGGTCTCGACGATCTCGCCCACGGCGAAGATATCCGCCGAGGTCTCGACCAGGGTCACGAGGATGACGATGAACATCGAGATGGTGGCCGCGACGCCGAAGGTCGGATAGCCGAAATGAAAGATCTGCGGCAGCGCAAAGACCGGCCCCTGCCCGACCTGGGAAAAATCGGTCATGCCGGTCGCATAGGCGATGGCCGTGCCGATCACCAGCGCCAGCAGGATCGACAGCCGGGAGATCGCGGCATTGCCGACCTTGCTGAGCAGCAGCACGATGGCCAGCGTCACGCCCGCCAGCAGGATATTGGCCGGGCTGCCGAAATCGGCCGCGTTGCGGTCGCCGCCCATCGCCCAGGTGCCGGCGACCGGCATCAGCGTCAGGCCAATGGTGGTGATCACGATCCCCGCCACCAGCGGCGGAAAGAAGCGGGTGATGCGGGAAAACACCGGCGTGATCAGCAGGCCCAGCAGCGACGAGGCGATGACCGCACCGAAGATCGCCTGTATGCCGCCATTGCCCGAGATGGCGATCATGGTGGCGACCCCGGCGAAGGAAACGCCCTGCACCAGCGGCAGCTGGCAGCCAAAGAAGGGCAGGCCGATGGTTTGCAGGATGGTCGCGACCCCGCCGGCGAACAGGGATGCCGTGATCAGCAACCCGATGTCGGCGGGCGACAGGCCGGCGGCCTGGCCGACGATCAGCGGCACCGCCACGATGCCGCCATACATGGTCAGGATGTGCTGCATGCCATAGGCCAGGTTGGCGGCAAGGCCCAGCCGTTCGTCCTCGGGCCGGATCGGCCCCGCTTCTGCATTCGTTGCCGTTTGCACAGTCATCTCCCCCTCTTTCTCCGCAAGCAGACGCTCTCCCTGTAAAGATTGGCGGAACTTATCGGGATAAGCCGGGGGTGACTTTTACAGAAATCTATATGCTGACTTAAAATACAGTAGAAAGTCGGCACGGCCGGGGGCGCGGCGGACCAGGCCCGCGGCAGGGTTTCCGCCCTGCCACAAGCCTGGGCCAGGGACGCAGGGCTTCAGTCGTCGTTGGCCGCATCGGCCGGGTTGACCATCGCCTCCAGGATCGAGGGCAGGTCGATGATGCCGACCAGCCTGTCGCCGTCGCGGACCTGCGCCTCGGACACGCCGGCCTTGGTCATGCGGCGCGCGACCAGGTCCAGCCGCGAGCGCGCCTTGACGGCAAAGCCGGGCAGCGCGCGCCCATCGGCGGCGGGGGCGGCGATGGTGCGCGCCTCGATGATGCGGCCGCGGTTCACCTCGCGCACGAACTCGGCGATATAGGCGTTGGCGGGGCGCAGCACGATCTCCTGCCCGTCGCCCACCTGCTCCATGGCGCCGTCGCGCAGGATGGCGATCTTGTCGCCGAGCCGCAGCGCCTCGTCGAGGTCATGGGTGATGAAGATGATGGTCTTGCGCAATTCCTGCTGCAATTCCAGCAGGATCGACTGCATGTCCATGCGGATCAGCGGGTCCAGCGCCGAAAAGGCCTCGTCCATCAGCAGGATCTCGGCATCATTGGCCAGCGCCCGCGCCAGGCCCACGCGCTGCTGCATGCCGCCGGAAAGCTGGCGGGGATAGTATTCCTCGTAGCCCTGCAGGCCGACGCGGCCGATCCAGTGCCGCGCCCGCTCCTCGGCCTCGGCGATGCCGCGGATGTCCAGCCCATAGGCGACGTTGCGCAGCACGGTGCGATGCGGCAGCAGCGCGAATTTCTGGAACACCATCGCGGTCTTTTGCCGGCGGAAGTCGCGCAGCTGCGCCGGCGTCATCGTCACCACGTCCTGCCCGTCGTAAAGCACCTGCCCCGCCGTCGGCCGGATCAGCCCGTTGATATGGCGGATCAGCGTCGACTTGCCCGAACCCGACAGCCCCATGATGACCGTGATCCGGCCATGCGGGATGGTCAGGTTGATGTCCTGCAGGCCCAGGACGTGATTGTGCCGGTCGTTCAGCTCGGCCTTGGTCAGCCCGGCCTTGACCGCCTCGACATGGCGGCCGGCCTCGGGGCCGAAGATCTTGTAAAGGTCGCGGATCTCGATGTCATGCATGCCCGCCTCGGTCATTTGCCCGCCTCCGTGTGCTTTTGCAGCCGCTTGCCATAGGCCTGCGTGGTGCGGTCCATGATGATGGCGATGGCGACGATGGCCAGGCCGTTCATCACCCCCATGGTGAAATATTGCTGGTTGATCGCCTGCAGCACCGGCTGGCCCAGGCCCCGCACCCCGATCATCGAGGCGACGACGACCATGGCAAGGCTCATCATGATGGTCTGGTTGACGCCCGCCATGATCGTCGGCAGCGCCAGCGGCAATTGCACGTCGCGCAGCTTCTGCCAGCTGGACGAGCCGAAGGCCTCGGCAGCCTCCAGGACGTCCGGCGCCACCTGGCGGATGCCCAGGTTGGTCAGCCGGATCACCGGCGGGATGGCATAGATCACCACCGCGATCACGCCCGGCACCTTGCCCAGGCCAAAGATCATCACCACCGGGATCAGGTAGACGAAGCTCGGCATGGTCTGCATCATGTCCAGGATCGGCGTCACCAGGGCGTTCATCCGGTTCGACTGCGCCATCAGGATGCCGATGGGAATGCCCAGCACCACGGCGATCAGGGTGCAGACCGCGACCATGGCGATGGTGCGCATCGTGTCCTCCCACATGCCGAAATATCCGACCACCAGCAGGGCCAGCACCGAACCCAGCGCGATCTTCCAGCTTCGGCTGGCCAGCCAGATCGCCGCCGCCAGCACCGCCAGCACCAGGATCCAGGGCGAGCGGATCAGCAGGTTCTCGATCAGGGTCAGCAGGTCTTGCAGCGGCGCGAAGATCGCCTCCAGCGTGTCGCCCCAGGCGCGGGTGAAGTCCCGGAAACCGCTGTCGATGGTCTGGCGCATCGCGCGCAGGCTCCCGCGGCTCATTTCCGGGAAACGGATCAGGTCCATGTCGTTCATCCTTTGGAAATGGAAATGGGCAAGACCGCGGCGGCGGCCTTGCCCGTCAGGCGCGAAGGCGCGGATTACAGGGCGGCCCTGACCTTTTCGGCCACCTCGGCGGGCACCCATTGGGTCCAGATCTCCTCGTGCCGTTCGAGGAACTCATAGGCGGCGTCCTCGTTGCTGGCCTGGTTCTCGACCATCCAGGCCAGCATCTCGTTGACGGTGTCATTGCTCCAGGCGCGGGACTTGACATAGTCCATGGCCACGCCGGCCTTGTCGGCAAATTCCCGGGTCACGGCGGTATAGACATCCGAGACCGGCCATTCCGTCACTTCCGGCTCGGCGCAATCGGGCTTGACCATGCAGCTGTCCCAGCGTTCGCGGTCGAACTCGGCCTCGAGGTCCAGCCGGGTCATCTCATACTGGCCCAGGATCGCGGTGGGTGCCCAGTAATAGCCCAGCCAGCCCTCTTTGCGGTTCGCCGCCCGCGCGATCGAGCCGTCCAGCGCCGCGGCCGAGCCGGAATCGACCAGTTCGAACCCCTTTTCCGCGGCGCCCGAGCCGACGAACTGGTTGCGGTTGATCGCCTGGCAGGCCCAGCCCGAGGGGCAGCCGAACCAGGCGCCCTTGCTGCTGTCCTCGGCGCCGGGGAACAGTTCGGGATGCTCCAGCGCGTCCGCGAGCGTGCGGATGCCATGTTCCTCGGCCAGCCAGGTCGGCACCCAGATGCCCTCGACGCCGCCATCGGACAGGATCTTCGAGGCGATGACGATCCGTCCCTCCTCGACCGCCTGGTCCAGGGGTTCCTTGACGGCATTGACCCACAGTTCGGGCGCCATATCCGGTTCGCCCTTTTCGTTCATCGAGGCGAAGGTGGGCATGGTATCGCCCGCCACCAGCCCCACGTCGCATCCGTAGCCCTCTTCAAGAATGATCTTGTCGACCCAAGCCGCCAACCCCGCCGAGGCCCAGTTCATTTCCGCGACGGTGATGCTGCCGCATTGCTCATCCGCGGCAAAGGCGGGAACGGTCAGCGCCAAGCAGGCAAGCGTGGTCGAAGCAAGAATTCTGCCCATCAAACATGATCTCCGGATTTTCAATGCGCACGCATGCCGCGGCGCAGGGCGAAACCAACCGGCGCGCGGCGCCGGTCACCTCCGCGGGTCGATTGCGACCCTGTTGCGTGGAATGGGGCATGAGCCCCGATTTCGGTGGGCGATATTATACAGTTCCGCGAGAAAAGTTCAAATCCGCATCAGGGTTTTCTGCCCGCGGGGGATTTGCGCCACCATCTCCGGGTCGGTTCGAGGGCCTGACGCAAGCCGTCGGCAGCCCACCGGACGCAACCCATCCCGATCCCCCGGGCGCTGAATCGCGCGCCGCGAATCCACCATTCAAACCGCTGGTCTGGAGGATAATGGTGGGCGACCCTGGAATCCCATTCCCTCATTTCCTTCAGTGATTATTGCCATATGTGTCCCGCAAATCCATGCTGCGGGACACTCACCAATCTAGCGCGGCCAACACCTTAACGCCATCCGCCGCAAGAGTTTGTCGCTCAGCACCCTTGGTGTAGATTTCGCTGGTCTTGGCCTGGGTATGAGCCATGACCGCCATCACCTGATACTGCGAGCACCCGTTCTGGGCCATCATCTCTCCCACCGCCTTGCGGATGCCGTGCGACGAGCGATCCGGTATCCCTGCCGCGCTGCACCAGCGCTGGACGCGAACGCGCAGAGCCTCGACGCTGGCGAAGGGCTTGCCCTTTTCGTTCAGAAGGTATGCCGGGCCGTCGGCTGCACGAGTTGCCGCGATCAGGGGCGGCATCATGGGGATGGAAACGAAGGCCGATCCGCGCTTTCTGGGTTGCCAGCCCAGCCAGAGTTGCCCGTCGCGCATCACTTCCTGCGCGCGCCCCAACCAGATCGCATCCCCGATCCTGCACGCCGTGAAGGCATGCAGCGTCAGCCAAAGATGCGCAGTCGTGCCTCTGGGATGATGTTCCCTGAATTTCTTCAGTTCGGCGACGGACCAGGGGACGGCGCCCCCAGCAGGATTGACGTTGATGGCCTTTATCGCCGCCGCCGGATTGTGCTTGATGTACTCGCGCTCCTGCGCCCACGTATAGACCGCCCGAACAGTCTTGATGAGATTATCCGCAGCGCCCGGATGCGTAGCCCAGGCATCCCGGATTTCGATGAAAGCGGCAGCGGGGGCATCCATGTCGAAATCGCCATAGCGCACGCTACCCTCGCCCGAATAGTCGCAGAGGCGGCGCAAGACGCTGCGCCGTTGCTTCAGCGTTGCGGGCGACATCTGCCCGGCCTCGACCATCCGCGCGACAAAGGACAGGTATTCGGCGCAGAGCCAGTCAATCGAGCCCTTGACCGCCTTCGGCTCGGACGGAAGCCATCTCTCGCCTGCTCGCGCAGCGTGATAGTAGTTGGCGAAGTCCTTGTCCTCCGGTCCGACCGGAAGGTGAATACGAACATGCTTCCGGCCCTCGACGCGGACGCGATAGCGAGGAGAGCCATTGCGATGGCTCTCGATCAACAATCCGGGGAAGTCCACTCTCACGGTCTACCTCGTTGCCCAGGATTTCGGGGCGGTCTGACGGGGCGCGGGACGTGCATGTTGCCCGGCGTCGGCACCGGCCACCGTCACAGAAATCGTACCGTCTTTCGCCACAGTATAGCCAGCGACGTTCAACCCGATATCCTTAGCCGCTTCCAGCGCCCGGCGGATCGCAGCCTGAGTGGTAGTTGGTGCCGGCATGTCATCCCCCCTTTGGGCCGCTGTTGTGCTGAAGCTCTGCAAAGCGCGATGTGCGGTCGGCTTCCCGCAGCAGGATCTCATCCATTTGATCGGGGGTGATGAAGATGGCGCGCCCGATGGAAAAATACTGTCCGTGCTCCCGCGCCTTGGACCTTAGCGTCCGTGGCGACAGTTCGACACCGCGCGGGCGAAGCTTTGCCGACCACTCCTCGGGGGTGCGGCCCAGATCGAAAATTTTCGACATGGCAGGTCTCCTTTCCTGTAGGCTGGAGACCACGCAAGGTTCGCTTTGGTCAAGACTTTGAGAAATATCCTTTATTTTAGTGCAGGAACTTGCACCTTTTGCAGGGAGATGTCGCGAGATGGACGGGAAACTGCCTGAAGCAGCCGTGGATTTCAGCTTTGACGATGATGATCTCGACTGGGATGATTGGATAACCGCCGATTTTGATTCGCCGGACGTGCAGAGTGAGCGCGCACCTGTCGCGCCGGTCGGCGCCATCCTCAAGCAAATACGTCAGCAGATCGGGCCTAAAGGTATCTCGCAAAAAGAGATGGCGGAACGGCTGCGCATCCCGAAGCGCACGTACATATCCTACGAAACGCAGGAAACAGCCAAGGTGCCCGCCGAAGTGCTGAGACGAATCGCGGCAACAACCGACGTTGATGCTGAGTTCATCCTGACCGGACGCACACGTTACATTGATCATGGACCGATCCTTGACGACGCATTTCGGCTGGCGGAGCACCTTGCGAAGCATATTCACGACGGTGAGGAACGGCTCTCCTACAACGACATCCAAGAAGTTGTCATCAGGGTGCTGGCCGAACGTGAAGAAAGACGTCAACTTACCGGAAATCCAGCTGCCCAGTACACGCGAGGGGATATCGCCGATGCGGTCTGGGAGCACACGGAGTACAGCCTGCGTTATCGGCGTGCTCTCGCTGAAGCACCCGATGACGGTCGGTAGACGTTGACCTGCCTCTGAACTTTCATCCAGCGGCAACTGGAGCCCGGTTGCTATTTACGCCAATCGGCGCGGATTGAGCAATCGCCCGACGCGCGGAGCTTTCATCTCGCGCAGCGGGGCGGGCGATTGCGGTGGTCAGGGTGCGCGCATAGTCGACTGGGGTCTGGTAACCCAAGGCCGAATGCGGGCGTTCGGTGTTGTAGTCGGTCACCCAAGCCGCGATTACGACGCGAGCGTGAGCCAGATTGCGGAACATGGTCTCATTGAGCAACTCGTCCCGCATCCGCCCATTGAAACTTTCCACGAAGCCATTCTGCATGGGTTTGCCCGGCGCGATGTAATGCCACTCGATCCCGTGTGTCAATCGGCACGCAACTTTGCCCCCCTTTCGGCGCCCAATAATGACCCCGCTTGGTCAGCACGGGTAGCTGGCCCGATGCGGTGTAGCCTCCATACAGC
>NZ_JBGOSN010000076.1:0-1744 GCF_046335115.1 Paracoccus sp. P2
CGAAAGGGGCGGCCTTCTCGCATCCCCCGGCAGCCAGCGCCGGCCAAGCGCGGGGAGCGTCGGGCCATGGGCCGCACCGCGCAGAGGCCGCCGATCTGCCGCGCCCTCAACGCTCCGCCGCCCCGTCGTAAAGCCCGGCAAAGCGGTCGCGCAGCAGGTTCTTTTGCACCTTGCCCATGGTATTGCGCGGCAGCTCGTCCAGAAACAACATCCGCTTGGGCTGCTTGAACTTCGCCAGCAGCCCCTTCAGCACGGTCAGCAGCTCGGCCTCGGCCAGGGCGGGGCTGCCGGTCGGGACCACCGCCGCCGTCACCCCCTCGCCGAAATCGCGATGCGGCAGGCCGATGACGGCGGATCCGGCCACGCCGGGCAGCTCGGCAGCGGTCTTTTCCGGCATGCGCCAATAGCCCTTGAAGACGTTCGGGCCGCACAGCTCGATCATGCCGATCTCGCCCCGCGGCAGTTCTGCGCCGGTTTCGGGGTCGGTGGCGCAACGCCGCGGCGGCGGCCGGACCCGCCGGTCCGGACCATTGCGGCATTGCCCGGAAAAGCCTCTGGCGCATCGCGGCGAGGCGATGGGATAAACGGGACCATGGACCGCCCGCCGGGCAGGTCGCGGCCAGCCGGAGGAACTGCCGATGCGCTATTTCGACTTCAGCACCTGGCAGGGGATCCTGACCACCCTGCTGGGCCTTGCGCTGTTCACGCTGATCGGCGTCGGCATCCGGGTGCTGATGCTGCTGACCATCCAGCAGCGCCAGCAGCGCATGAACCGGCAGATCAACGAACGGCTGCGCACGCTGATCGCCGCCTACAAGGTGCTGGGCGGTTCCTTCACCGGAGAGCTGCTGGTCGATCCGACCCATCTGCGCGACCTGCGGCAGCGCATGCAGGAGGCGGGGGGCGAGGAGGGCCCCGGTTCGGATCGCGCCCGGCGCATCCGCGACGCGGTCGAGGCGGCGCTTTCGGACATCATCCTGCTGGGCACCGAGGAGCAGGTGCGCCTGGCCAGCCAGGCCGCCGCCGAGATGGCCGCCGGCCGGCCGATCCATACCGCCGAACTGGTCGTCTCGCTGCGCGATTTCATCCGCAAGGCGCTGGATCTTGCGCCGGTGCCGCGGGATGTCGCCATTCCGCTGCAAGGCCCGGCGCGCCAGGCCGGCAGCTCGTCCAAGGGCGGGCGTGGCGAAGGCGGCAAGGGCGGCGGCGGGACCGGCGGGGCGGGCGCTGGCATGGGCGGCGGCATGGGTCTTGGGCCGGGACGCCATGCCGATGATGCGGGGCCCTGAGCCGGCCGGGACTGCCGGCCTGCGACGCCACGGCGGCGCAGATCCGTCCGCGCCGCCGCCTGCGCCTGCCCGGAACGGGCGGCCTACCAGATGAAATCGTCCCCGCCCAGCTGGCCCAGCCGGATGTCCTCGATCACCAGTTGGTCGTTGCCGGCACGGATGACGACATCGTTGCCGACCTGGCTGGCAGCGGCGCGGATGTCGCCGAAACCGTCGAACCGGGCGTAATGCGACAGGTTGATGCGATCGTCGTCGCTGTCGAAATCGGTAATCCTGTCGCGGCCGCCGTTCCAGACGAAGACATCCGCCCCTTCGCCGCCGGTCATGGTATCATTGCCACCGCCGCCGTTCAGCGTGTCATTGCCCTCGTGCCCGAACAGCCGGTCGTTGCCGGCCTCGCCGAACAGGCGGTCATCGCCCTCGCCGCCCATCAGCGTGTCGGCGCCGGCGCCGGC
>NZ_JBGOSN010000076.1:1812-11000 GCF_046335115.1 Paracoccus sp. P2
CCCATCAGCGTGTCGGCGCCGGCGCCGGCGCGGACGACATCATTGCCGTCGCCGGCAGCGATGTGATCGCGGCCGTTGCCGGTGGTGGCCTGATCGTTGCCCTCGCCCAGGGTGATGCGGTTGTTGCCGTTGCCGGCGCGCACCACGTCATTGCCGCTGCCCGCGTCGATGGTGTCGTTGCCGGCGCCGGCCAGGATCACGTCATTGCCCTCGCCGCCCCAGACCCGGTTATGACCCTGGCCGGCATCCAGGCGGTCGTTGCCCCCGCCGCCATAGATGCTGTCATTGCCCTGGTAGCCGAAGATGGTGTCGTCGCCGGACATGCCCCATATCTGATCGGCAAGGCCGGTGCCGAACAGGCGGTTGTCGTCGTCATTGCCACGAATGCTGGCCATGGTCTTTCTCCGTCACTTGCGTTGGACCGGCAGGATCGGAGCGGCCTTGGGCGGCCGTTCCCCGCGCGTCCCGGCTGCCGGTTCGGCCGGGAGCGCAAGTCGCAATGTTCAGGCGCCGCGGGCGCGCCAGGCCAGGCGCTGGCCCACCAGCAGCATGCGCATGGTGTTCTCGGCCGCCGCGCGCAGCAGCTTGCCGCCCTCGTCGATGGCCTTGCCCAGCGAACAGGGGCGCCGCATGATCGAGGCATAGGCGGCGATCCCGTGTTCATAGGTCTGGCGCGCGCCCTTGCCGATGGTGCCGGCCAGCGCCACGGTCGGCACGCCAAGCGCCTCGGCACGGCGCGCAACCTCGCAGGGCACCTTGCCATAGGGGCTTTGCCCGTCCAGCGCGCCCTCGGCGGTGATGACCAGGTCGGCGCGGGCCAGCAGCCGGTCGAAATCCAGATAGTCCAGCATGATGTCGAAGCGCGGATGCAGCGTTGCGCCGGCAAGGCCGGCAAGCCCCGCCCCCAGCCCGCCCGAGGCGCCCGCCCCCGCCATCCCGGCCACGTCGCGCCCGGTGGCCGCCAGGATCGCGGCGGCATGGCGGGTCATGCCGCGTTCCAGCGCCTCGACCTGCTCGGGCGTGGCGCCCTTTTGCGGACCGAAGACGCGGGCCACGCCGCGCGGGCCCAGCAGCATGTTGTGCCAGTTGACCGCCGCGTCGATCCGCACCCCCGCCAGCCGGGGATCGAGACCGGCAAGATCGATGCGCTCCAGCCGCTCCAGCGCGCCGCCGCCCTCGGGCAGTTCGCGCCCCTCGGCGTCCAGAAAGCGCGCGCCAAGCGCCCGCGCCATGCCGGCGCCGCCGTCGTTGATGCCGCTGTCGCCGCAGCCGACCAGGATGCGCGTCGCACCATGGTCCAGCGCCTCGAGGATCAGCTCGCCCACGCCGCGGCTGGTGGTCAGCGTCGGGTCGCGCCGGTCGCGCGGCACCAGCGACAGGCCGGCAGCCGCGGCCATCTCGATCACCGCGCTGCGCGGGCCGTCGCCGCCCATCATGCCCCAGAAACTGGGCACGGGCTGGCCCAGGGGGCCGGTGACGGTGGTGGCGACCATGCGGCCGCCGGTGGCAGCGATCAGCGCCTCGGTCGTGCCTTCGCCGCCATCGACCATGGGTGCCGTCAAAACGGTGGCATGCGGGGCGGCGCGGCGGATGCCGCGGGCGATGGCCTCGGCCACCTGGTTGACGGAAAGCGATTCCTTGAACCCCGAGGGCGCGATCAGAACGGTCAGCGACATATCCTGCCTCCTTTTTCCTGTTGTCTGGCGGGATTACGGCCCAAGCCCGCGGATTATTCCGGCGCAATGCGAAAAATACGTGGCAGGAAGCGAAAAGAGCGGCCGGAGCCACCCTTTCTCCTTGATCCGAAAGGGTCTTATCGGATGGTGATGCGCAGGCCCACCGGGCGCAGGGCGCGGTTCACCTCGTGCTGCAGCCGCTGCAACTCGCCCATGGCGCGGACATCGCGCGGCCCGGCCGGGGGGCGCTCGGGCTGGGCTACGGGACGGGGCGCGGGACGGGGCGCGGGCCGGGTGGCGGCAATCGCCGGGGCCGGGACCGCCGCCGCCAAGGCCGCCACGGGGGCTTCCCGCGCCCCGCCGCGCATCTGCTCCAACTGCGCGGGCCAGACCAGCAGGGCGAAGCCGACCAGCAGCACGGTCACGACCGGCGCCAGCGGCAGCGCCAGCCGCATCAGGTCGCGCTGCGCGAAACCCGCGCCCTCGGCATGGCCGAAAATCGCCACCGGCTTGGCCGAGGCCATCATGCTTTGGCAAAAGCCGGTGCCCATGACTGCGACCAGGATCATCAGCGCCGGATCATGGCCCCAGCCCGCCATCGGCAGCGCCAGCGCCGGGATCAGCACCGCCGCGCGGGCCGAGCGCGAGGTGATCGCCAGATGCGCCGCCACCGATGCGGCGGCCAGCAGCGCCACCACCGCAGCGCGGCTCCCCGTCAGCGCCGGTGGCAGCGCGGCCAGCGCATGGCCGGCCAGCCAGCGATCCGTCCCGGTCGCGGTCATCGCCTGGGCGATCAGCACGGTCGCAGCCATGTAAAGCAGCAACTCGACATCGACGGCGCGGAAGATCTCCTTGGGCTTGCGGGTGGCGAAGGGCGGGGTCAGCAGCACCAACGCCCCGACCAGCGCCGCCAGCGCCATGCCGATGCCGTGCAGCGGCGCGGTCAGCCACAGCCCGACCACCGCCGCCAGCACCAGGGCAATGCGGGCCTGGCGGCGGCGGGTCGCCGGGTCCGGCTGCGGCGTCTCGATCCGGGGCAGCGGCGCCATCAGCAGGGCGCGCGGCACGAACAGCAGCAGGATCAGCGCGGTTCCGGCCAGGCTGGCGGCCAGCGAGAACGGCAGGCCCAGCATGGCCCAGTCCAGATAGCCCAGCTGCAAGCCGGTGGCGCTGCGGATGCTGGCGGCGGCCAGCAGATGCGCGCCAGCCCCGATCAGCGAGGCTCCGGCGGAAAGCAGGATCGCCGTCGGAAACAGCAGCGCCAGCGGCTTTCGCAGCGCCGGATCGGGCAGGCCGCCGGCGATCGCGGCAAAGACCGGCAGCAGCAGCGCCGCCCGGCCCGAGGTCGAGGGCAGCACGAAAGCCGTCGCCGCCACCAGCAGCGTCAGCAGCAGGGCGAAGGGCACGAAACGCAGGCCCCGGCGCATCAGCGGCGCGACCAGCCGCTGGGTCAGCCCGGCATCCCTGGCGACGGCGGCGATGACGAAGGCCGAGAGCAGCAGCCAGATCAGTTCGCTGCCGAGCGCGGCGAAAAGCTGTACCTCGCTCAGCACGCCGCCCAGCACCAGCGCCAGCACGGCAGCCAGCGCCACCAGCGATTCCGGCAGGCGGGTGCCGACCCAGCCCAGCACTGCCAGCGCCGAGACGGCCAGCGTGATCCGCCCCCCTGCCTCCAGCGTCGCGGGCAGGCCCCAGGCGGCGCCCAGGATGGCCGTGGCCAGCAGCGCGACCACAAGCCGGCGCGGTTCGGCAAGCGACAGGGTCGGGGCAAGGGTGCGGGCGGTCATGGCATTCTCCTTTGCGGTCTCACCGCAGGATTACGCCGCCGCCGCCGATCTATTCCCCGGCCAGGGCGCGCAGGGCCAGCGCCTCGTCCTCGGGGGTCAGCGGCTCGCCCGCATCCAGGGCGGCAAGCGTCGCCTCGATGCTTTCCGGACCCGAGGCCGGGCGGTAGTCCGCGCCATCCGCCTCGGACCGGGCGGCGAAGCGCGCCTGCCAGCCCTCCGCGTCGCGGCAGGCCAGCACGATGCGCAGCATCCGCTCGCGGGCGGTTTCGTATTCGCGGCAAAGCTGCCCCTCGGGCAGCTGGAACGAGGCGATCATGCTGATCTCGGTGCCGTCCGCCAGCACCCGCACCTCGCCCGAGGGCAATTCGTCCAGCGCCGCCAGTTCGGCCCCCGGCAGCCCTTCGCCGCCCCGTCCCGACCACTCCCACCAGCCAAGGCCAAGGACGGCCAGCGCGGCCGAAGCGGCCAGCGCCAGCCATGGGCTGCGATTCAGGTTCGCGGCCGGAGCCCTTGGCGCGGGTGCGGGCGGGCACGGTGCCGCCTGCGGCGCAGGCTCCGGCGCGGCAGAGGCAGCGGCACGGATCATGCCGGCCAGCGGGTCTTCGCCTGCGGCGCCGGTCCTGAGGGTGCCAAGCAGCCGCCGCGTCTCGGCAAAGCGGTGCAGGCGGCGCTGCAATTCGGGATCGGCCGCGACGGCCCGGCGCACCGCCTCGGCCCGGCCGGGCTCCAGCTCGCCATCGGCCAGCGCCATCAGGGTCTCATCGTCGATCTGCATGGGCCTGTTCTCCCGCCGGGTTGCCCGCCGTATACGCGCCACCCGTCATTCTATTCCCAATTTCCCGGCCAGCGCGAGCCGGGCCCGCGACAGCCGGCTCATCACCGTGCCGACCGGGATCGACAGCACCTCGGCGGTCTCGGCATAGCTCATCTCCTCGACGCAGACGAGATGCAGCACCTCGCGCTGCTCGGGCGGCAGGGTGGCCATCGCCGCCTCGACCGATTGCAGCATCAGATGCGCCTCGAGCGCCGGGGCCGGGTCCACCGGCAGCGCCTCGGGCATTTCAAAGATGTCGAGCTGGGCGCCTGCAGTCCTTTGCCGCCGGGTCTGGTCGATCCAGGCGTTGCGCATGATGCGGAACAGCCACGGCTCCAGCCGCGCGCTGCGGTCGAAGCCGGCGGCATGGGTGATGGCGCGCTCGACGGTGATCTGCACCAGGTCGTCGGCCAGATCGGCGCGGCGCGACAGCGACAGCGCAAACCGCCGCAGGTTCGGCAAAAGGGCGATCAGGGCTTCGCCGAAAGCCGCATCCATGAAGACCTCCGGAGGGGGAAAGTTGACCTGGGCGGGGAATAATAGAATGTGTCGGGCGTAGAATGTCCAGAAACCGGCTTCATGGAGGAAGGGAAATGCCGCGCCTGCTGCTGTTCGTGACCGTGCTGGCCGCCATGCTGCTGGCCGACCTGCGCCCCGGCGCCGACTGGACAGCGCCCGCTGCCGCCTGGGCCGACGACGACGACGACGATGATGATGATGATGATGATGACGACGACGATGACGCCCCGCGCCGCCGCAGGGCGCCGCCGGCCCAGCCGCGGGTGCAGGCCGCACCCCTGCCCCAGCGCGCGCCGGACGAGGTGATCGCGCGCGGCCTGGCGCCCGCCGACCTGGCGCAGTTGCAGGGCATGGGCTTCGAGGTGCTGCACGAGACCCGGCTGAGCGCGGGCGAGCCGATGCACCGTCTGCGCAAGCCCGCCGCCATGCCCCTTGAGCAGGCGCGCGAGGTGGTGCGCGGCATGGGCTCGGCCACGGCAGCCGATTTCAACCATTACTACCGGCCGGGCAATGCGCCGGGCTGCCGGGGTGCCGACTGCCCGGCCCGGCAGATGATCGCATGGCCGGCGCATGGCACGGGCTGCGGCACGCCGCCCCGGATCGGCATGGTGGATACCGGGCTCAACATCGGGCACGAGGCGCTGGAGACAGCACAGATCAGCCTGCACCGCATCGCCTCGGGCGACGGGGCGGCGGATTCCGACAGGCTGCATGGCACCGCGGTGGCGGCGCTGCTGGTCGGGCGTGCCGACAGCCGCACGCCGGGCCTGGTGCCGCAGGCGCCGCTGATCGCCGTCGATGCCTTTCACAAGCAGCGCCAGGACGAGCGCGCCGATGCCTTCGCGCTGGTCGAGGCGCTGGACTACCTGGCCGCGCAGCGGGTGCGGATCGTGAACCTGTCCCTGGCCGGGCCGGCCAACGACGCCTTGGCCGAACAGATCCGCCGCATGGACCGGGCCGGGATCGTGCTGGTGGCGGCGGCGGGCAATGGCGGGCCGGCGGCGAAGCCGGCCTATCCGGCCGCCTATCCGCAGGTGATCGCCGTCACCGCCGTCGACCGCCGCGCCCAGGTCTATCGCCGGGCGAACCGGGGCGGGCATATCGACCTGGCGGCGCCGGGGGTGGATGTCTGGACCGCCGCCTCGATCCGCGGGGCGCGCACCAAGACCGGCACCTCCTTCGCGACGCCCTTCGTCACCGCCGCCGCCGCGCTGCTGATGCAGAAGGAGCCGGACCTGACCCCGGCCGAGGTGCGGGCCCGGCTGCAATCCAGTGCGCGCGACCTGGGCAAGGCCGGCCATGACGAGGTCTTCGGTCACGGCCTGGTCAGCCCGCCCGATCCCTGCCGATGATCCCGGCGCTATCGGCGTTTCGGCGAAAACCGACATGGAGGTGTTTCAGGCATCGGTTATCCTGCATCTGCCGCCACCCGTTCCGGGACGGGCCGGCACGATGTCTGGAAGCGCCCGATGGAAGGTCGAAATGCCGCAACAGAAAACCATGGTCTCCGTGCCGGAACTGATGCTCGAGATCGCACCCGATGCGGCCGAGGCCCTGCGCGCCTCGGACCTGCTGCCGGGCGAGCCGGCCGTCCTGCCGGTCCGTGCCACCTATTTCGACACGCCCGACCGGGATCTGGCCACCGCCGGCTTCACGCTGAGCCTGACCGAAGGCGAAGGCGAAGGCGAAGGCGAAAGTGAGGGCGAAACCGCGCGCGTCCAGACCGTCAGGGCCACAGGCAGCACCGCCGATCTGTTCGTGCTGC
The DNA here is from genome assembly GCF_046335115.1 of Paracoccus sp. P2. Classification (NCBI taxonomy): domain Bacteria; kingdom Pseudomonadati; phylum Pseudomonadota; class Alphaproteobacteria; order Rhodobacterales; family Paracoccaceae; genus Paracoccus; species Paracoccus sp. P2. Next base: position 8,374 of record NZ_JBGOSN010000076.1, read on the forward strand.
CGGAATGGCGCCAGCCCGTCGCGGGCGACAGGCCGGTGCTGGACGAGCGCACGCCGCTTTGCACGCTTCCGCCGGCGAAGATCGCCGAGATCGGCCCGCTGTTCGGCCTGCGCCTCCGGCGGCAGCTCTGGACCCTGTCCTGGCAGGGCGCCGATATCGAGCTGGCGCTGGACCGCGGCGAGGTGACGGCCGCCGACCGCCGCTCGGCGCGCTGCGAGCTGCGGCTGGCGCTGCGCGACGGCGCGCCCGCCGCCCTTTACGCGCTGGCCCGCCGGCTGGACGAGATCGCGCCGCTGCGCCTTGGCGTCCTGACCGAGGCGGATCACGGCTTTCGCCTGTTGGGGCCGGTGCTGCACATGCACAAGGCGGCGCCGGTCGCCCTGCATCGCGACATGGTGGCGGCAGAGGGGTTTCGCGCGATCGGCGCCGCCTGCCTGCGGCAGTTCCGGCTCAACGAGCCGCTGGTCGACCCCGCGAACCCCGAGGCCGTGCATCAGGCACGGGTGGCGCTGCGCCGGCTGCGCTCGGCCTTTGCCATCTTCAGGCCGATGCTTCAGGACGAGACCGGCCCTCGGCTGAACCGGGAAACCCGCTGGCTTGCCGGGGTGCTGGGCGAGGCGCGCGACCTGGACGTGCTGCGCATGCGCTGCCGGCCGGAAGCGTTGCGCGCCCGGCTGGAACCGGCGCGGATGGCGGCCTATGACCAGGCCCGCGGGATGCTGGAATCGCGCCGGGCGCGGCTGCTGATGCTTGACCTGGCGGAATACCTTGCCATCGGACCCTGGACCATGCAGCCCTCGGGCGCCGAGATCCGCGGCCTGCCCCTGCGCGAATACGCCTCGGCCGCGCTCGACCGCCTGCGCCGCAAGGTCAAGAAGGACGGCATCGGCCTTGCCGATGTGGATGACGAGACCCGGCACGAATTGCGCAAGGACGCCAAGAAGCTGCGCTATGCCGCCGAGTTCTTTGCGCCGCTTTATGCGGAAAAGCGCCGCAGGCGGCGGGCCGCGCGCTTCTTGGCCGCGCTCGAGGCGTTGCAGGATCGCATGGGGGCGCTGAACGACCTGGCGGCCGCCCCGGCGCTGGTCGAGCGGCTGGGCCTGGCCGGCGATCCCGCCGCGGCCGCGATCCTGGGCACGGATCGCGACAAGCGCAACCTGATCGAGGCCGCCGCCGAAGCCCATGAGGCCTTCGTCGATGCCAAGCGATTCTGGCGCTAGGGCCGCAGCGAAGCCCTAGCCGGCCAGCAGCTGGTCGGGGGTGATCGCCGCCAGCCCCAGCGCCTCGCCCACCGGCGGCGAGGTCAGCTGCCCCTCATGCGTGGCCAGGCCGGCGCGCAGATGCGCGTCATCGGCCAGCGCGCGGCGCCAGCCCTTGTCGGCCAGGGCCAGCAGGAAGGGCAGCGTGGCATTGCCGAGCGCCTGGGTCGAGGTGCGCGCCACCGCGCCGGGCATGTTGGCCACGCAGTAATGGATCACGCCGTCGACCTCGTAGATCGGATCCTGGTGCGTGGTGGGGCGCGAGGTCTCGAAACAGCCGCCCTGGTCGATGGCGACATCGACCAGCACCGCGCCGCGCGGCATGGTTTCAAGCTGCGCCCGCGACACCAGCTTCGGCGCCGCAGCCCCCGGCACCAGCACGGCACCAATCACCATGTCGGCGCGCTGGATCAGCTCGGCGGTCGCGGCTGCGCTGGCATGCTGGGTAGTCAGCTTGCCCATGAAGAGATCGTCGAGCCAGGACAGCCGCGGCAGCGACCGGTCCATCACCGTCACGTTGGCACCCATGCCGACCGCGACCCGCGCCGCCGCGGCACCGACCACGCCGCCGCCGATGATCAGCACATTGGCCGGCCTGACCCCCGGCACGCCCCCCAGCAGTACGCCGCGCCCGCCATTGGCCTTTTGCAGCGCCCAGGCGCCGACCTGCGGTGCAAGCCGCCCCGCCACCTCGGACATCGGCGCCAAGAGCGGCAGCCCGCCGCGCGCATCCGTCACCGTCTCATAGGCGATCGCGGTCACGCCCGAGGCCAGCAGCTCGCGCGTCTGTGCCGGATCGGGCGCCAGGTGCAGATAGGTGAACAGCACCTGCCCCTGCCGCAGCATGGCGCGTTCGGGCGCCTGCGGCTCCTTGACCTTGACGATCAGCTCGGCCTCGGCAAAGACCGCGGCCGCATCCGGTGCGATCTGCGCCCCCGCGGCCAGGTAATCCTCGTCGGCGAAGCCCGAGCCCAGGCCGGCGCCGGTCTCGACCAGAACCTGGTGGCCGCGCATGACCGCCTCGGCGGCGGCGGCGGGTGCCAGGCCGACGCGAAATTCCTGCGGCTTGATCTCCTTGGGGCAGCCGATCCTCATTCCCTTCTCCTCCCGTTGGCTTTGGAACTCCTGGCGCCAGTCTGGCATTGCCTTTCCGCAAGATGCTGCGAAATCAAGCCCTGCGAAGGCGCGCCGCCGCACGATGACGCCCCGGTTCTTCAGAAGAATCGAAGATCCTGCCGCCGTCAAGCGCAAGGGCGCAAGCTTTCCCCCCTCCGGCGGCCTTGCATATATTCGCATACTTGAATATGCTTTATTGCGACGCGCGATCTGCGTGCAGGAGGAGTATTCGATGCGCCATGCCCCGACCTC
>NZ_JBGOSN010000077.1:0-10768 GCF_046335115.1 Paracoccus sp. P2
CAGTTCGTGGTCTTGTATCTCGTCGGGGTCCAGCTGCTCATGCCCAAAGGTATCACGCTGGATTCGCAAGATGAATCCCGTCAGCCATTTGCGCAACAAAGCCCTTTCGAGATCAACATTCTGCGCCCCTTATATACAGATGCGTCCTGTTCCGGCGGACACAGCCAGCCCAATAGTTTTCAGATCTGCTGGCCGGCTATCGACTCAACGAAAGACTGCGCTCGCCTGGCTGGGCGGTATTGGTTGCTTTGAAGCTGTCGGCAAGACTACCGCCGCTTCAAAGCCAGACGAGCTTCCCGGTCTCGGCGACTGCAAGGTGAGCTTTGACGAAATCCGGTCCGCAATGCTGGCGACGATGGCAAGGCCAAGCCCGCTGCCTTCCGTTCCGGCTGTCCCCCTCTCAAAACGGCGGGCCAGCCGGCCAAGTGCTTCTGTCGGCACAACAAGGCCGTCATTGGCGACGCGGAACGTGCCATCCTCACCGAGGCTTACCTCGATCGGCTCGTCAGATGCGCCGTGCCGCAGGGCGTTCTCGACCAGGTTGCGGCAGATGATGCCAAACGCATCGGGGTCGAGGTCGGACATCACCGGGTGCTCCGGCAGAGCGAGTGCGATCCGGTTCGGTGCGGTCCTCTCGATATCGTCCACGACCAGGCGGGCGGTGATGCGAAGATCGGATAGGTGATCGAGCCGCAACCGCCCGCCCTCCGCCCGAGCCAGTTGCAGCAGCCGCTCGGCGATCCGGGCCAGCCGCTTCAGCGAGGCCTCGATCTCGGCGGCCCTGTGGCCGGCGCCGGTATCTTTCGTTTCCACCTGTATCCGCTGGGCCTGCGCGATTGCGCCTGCCAGCGGTGTTCGCAATTCATGCGCGGCGTTGGCGGCGAAGGTGCGTTCGGCCTCGAATGTGGACTTGAGTTGCGCCAGCAGCACATTGACCGCCAGCCCCACCGGGGCGACCTCGACGGGGAGATCGTTGCAGGCGACGGGGGCAAGGTCGCGCGGTGAACGCTCGGCCAGCCGGTCGCGGTAGCGGCGCAGCGGGGCCAAGCCCGAGCGGACGGTCAATACGATCGCCAGCAGAGCGGCAGGGATGAACACCAGCAGCGGCAGTCCCAGGCCCGCCCAGACATCGCGTGCCGCCGTCGCGCGATGAGCAAGCGGCTCGGCGACCGTGAGACGGATCGTGCCTTGCAGGGCGTCCTCGCCATACAGGCGATGGGTTGCGGTCGTGTGAAAGCCCGGCCCATCCCATTCCGGGAAGATGGAGGGGTCGGCCTCATGCGATTGCAGAAGGATTCTCCCCATGTCATCCCGCACGATATAGGTGAGGAATTCGTCGTGGTCGCGCAGGTCGGCAAGGTGTTGCGTCACACCTTCCTCCTCACGTCCGACGATCTCGACAGCGGCCAGCGGCAATAGGCGCTGCGCCGCCTCCTGTAGTGACGAGTCGAAGATCCTGTCCATCTCGTGCCGCAGCATGACCGCCGTGGTGGCGGCGGCGGCGATCCACAGAAGCGTCAGAAGGATGCCCAGAGACACCCCCAACCGCATCTGAAGGCTGCGTGGCATGGTCATGGCGAACCCAGCCGGTAGCCCAATCCGCGCTCGGTCTCGATCACCTCGGCGCCCAGCTTCTTGCGCAGCCGGCTGACATGGACCTCGATGGTGTTGCTTTCCACCTCGGTATCGAAGGCATAAAGCTTTTCCTCAAGTTGTGCCTTGGACAGAAGCTGCCCTGGGCGGGTGAGGAACGCCTCGAACAGCGCCCATTCGCGCGCCGTCAGTTGCACCGGCCGGCCGTCGCGGCGGATGCTGCGCGAGGCAAGGTCGACGGCAAGCGCGCCGTGGACGATGATCGGGTTGGGATTGCCGCTATAGCGCCGCGCGACCGAGCCGATGCGCGCGGAAAGCTCGGCCAGATCGAAGGGCTTCACCAGATAGTCGTCGGCACCGGCGTTCAAGCCTTCGATCCGGTCCGAGATCTGGTCCAGCGCGGTCAGGATGATCACCGGCGTCACGTCGCCGCCGGCGCGCAGCGACCGAAGGAAGGTGATGCCGCGTCCGTCGGGCAGCATGAGGTCCAGCAATACCAGATCATAGCCGGCGCCGGCCATCGCATCGCCGGCCGCATCCAGGCGCGTGACCCAGTCCACCGACTGGCCACCCGCGGCGATCTGGTCCCGCACGGCGGCGCCCAGAACGGTGTCGTCCTCGATCAGCAGGATTCGCATGATCTTCCTACTCATTTACCTCTGGCCATTATGGCGATCCGGGCTGACGCAAAGCTGATGGCGGGACGCCCCAGGCTTCAGCATCCCGTCAGGTTCGCGACGCAGAATGTCATCCGATGGCCGTTATACGGAGTGTGGTCCATGAAGAGATCGCTGACAATTCTGACCTTTCTCGCGGCCCTTCCGTCCGGGGCTGCACTTGCCGGCGACGACTGTGCCGTGCCGCTGGCAGACTGGCAGCCAAGAAGCGCGGTGGTGCGGCTCGCGGAAGAAAACGGATGGGTGGTGCGGCGCATCAAGATCGACGACGGCTGCTACGAGATAAAAGGCACGGACCGGGAAGGACGCCGCATCGAGGTGACGGTCGATCCCGGCACGCTTCAGGTGATCGAGGTCGAATACGAGGACGGAGGTGAACGGCACTTCCGTGAGGGCAGGGGACGCAAACATGATTGAGGCGAAAAGGGACGGCGGTATTTCGGACGTTGCCGATACCACGCGCATGGTGCGGGTCTGGGATCCGGTGGTGCGCAGCTTTCATTGGGGCCTGGTTGCCGCCTTTGCAGTGGCATGGCTCGCGGCGGACGAGGTGCAGCCGCTTCACGAGGCGGCCGGCTATGCAGTGGCGGCATTGCTTGTGCTTCGCCTGATCTGGGGTTTTGTCGGCAGTCACCATGCCCGCTTCGCGCAATTCATGCGTGGCCCTGCCGCGACGCTGGTCTATCTCGGAGACATGCTGCGCGGGCGGGAGCGGCGCCATCTCGGGCACAACCCGGCCGGCGCCGCGATGATCGTGGCACTTATGGTTACGCTTTCCGGCACCGCGCTGAGCGGCTGGCTGCTCGAACAGTCGATCGAGGAAGCCCGTGCCGTGACGGTTGTGGGCGAGCATGGCGGCCGGGAAGTCAGGGGGGACAAGGCCTTGAAGGAGGTGCATGAAACGCTGGCCAACCTGGCGTTGGTCCTCGTGGCCCTGCATGCCGGAGGTGTGGCGCTCACCTCATGGCGCCATCGGGAGAACCTGCCCCGTGCCATGGTCACGGGCCGAAAGCGCGCCCCTGGCGCAAATGACATGACCTGATCGCTACGCATTCCCACTGTTGTTGCGGCCCCGCCTGTCTGGCGGGGCCGGTTTGTTTTGCGCGACCGTTGCGGTTCGTCGGGGCAGGCTGACGGAAAGCTGACGCAGGTTTTTCGCGGCGATCAGGATCACGTCAGCCGCGCCCTCCAGATTGGTTTCATCAGGCAACCAAGGCTGAGGAGCATAGCCATGAAAACTATCCTGACCGCCACCGCATTCGCCCTCGCGATCCCCGCCGGGGTCGCGCTCGCCGACGAGAAATGCAACGTGCCGACCGAGAACATGCAGTCCTGGGAAGCCCTTATCCAGGTGACCGACGAGTTCGGCTGGACCATCTCGAAAATGGAACTCGACGACGGCTGCTACGAACTGAACGTCATCGACCAGGGCGGCAACAGCCTGAAGATGACCGTCGATCCCGGAACGCTCGAGGTGATCGACGGCAAGGTCAAGCGCTGGAGCGACGGCACCAGGCCCGCAAAGCGCAACTGATCGCCGCAAGGCTCCGCCCCGTCATCGCGGCGGAGCCTTTCCCACGCAGGCGTTCGCCACGGCCATAGCCGGGAAAATGCCCCCGAGATGATCGGAAAGGACATTCGAACCATGAAGACTCTGTTGATTGCCATAACCGCTCTCGCGGTATTGCCCGCGGCGGGGGCGTTGGCGGGCGACGACTGCCATGTGCCTCGCGGCGCCTGGCAGCCGCGCGAGGCGGTGATGCAGGCCGCCGCCGGCCTCGGCTGGCATGTCGAGAAGATCGAGGCCGATGACGGCTGCTGGGAGGTCAAGGGACGCGATGCCCAGGGCCGCCGCATCAAGGCCAAGCTGGATCCCGCGACGTTGCAGGTCGTCAAGCTGCGCCACCGGGACGGCGAGCAGGACCGCAAGCGGGATCGCGGCGGTGCAACCCCTGTCGCCCCCTCGGCCCCGCCCGCCAATCCGCTGTTCCAGAACGGCACCCCGCCCGTGGTGCGGGTGAACTGACAAATCAGGCAGAAGAGAGCAGAGACATGAAATCCATCCTCGCAGCCCTTGCGCTGACTTCCGCCCTGGTGGCCCCCGGCCTCGCCATGGCCCGGCCGGTCACCCTCACCACCACGCTGAACACTTACGGCGGCGATGGTGCCTATCTGGTTCTCTACGTTACCGATGCGCAGGGGGCATATGCCGGAACCCTGTGGATGGCCGGCGGCAAGTCGAAATATTACGAGCATCTCAGCGACTGGTATCGCGCCAGCGGCGGCGACCTGGCGCAGATCGACGGCATCACCGGCGCCAGTGTCGGCGCGGGCCGGTCGCTGGAAATCACCCTCGATCTTGCCGATGCGCTGTTCGATGCCGGCTATACGCTGCATGTCGATGCCGCCGTCGAGGACATGCGCGACAGTCCGAACGAGGTGGCCGTGCCGCTGACGGCGGCAGGGGCAGGGCGGCCCGTGCCCGGCCGCCGCTATCTCGCCAGCCTCCGCTACGACATGTGAGACGGCGCCATGATCCGCATGCTGCATCGCTGGCCGGGTCTGCTGGCCCTTGCTCTCGTCATGGTCCTCGCGATCAGCGGGGCGGCGCTCTCGGTCTTTCCCGTGGCCGAGCGGTTTTCCACGCCGCAGGCCGAGGCCGGCCTGACCGTTGCCGATCTCGCAGAACGCATCCGGACTGCCTATCCGGGGGTGGAGCAGATCCGGCGTGCGCCCTCGGGTCGGATTACTGCGTTCTGGTTCGACGACGGCACGCCCGGCGCGGCGGTGATCGACCCCGCGACCGGCAAGGGCATCGCCAGCGCCGATCCGAACCCGGTCGAACGCTGGCTGACCAGCCTTCACCGCTCGCTGTTTCTTGGCGATGCCGGCCGTATCGTCATGGCCGCCGGTGCGGCGGCGATGCTGGTCCTGTCGGTCTCTGGCGCGATGCTGGTCGCGCGGCGCATGGGTGGCTGGCGGCGCTGGTTCGCCCCTTTGCGCGGGCCGGCATCGAGCCGCATCCATACCGGGATCTCCCGCGTGGCGGTCGCGGGGCTGATCCTGTCCTCGGCGACCGCACTGTGGATGGCCGCCTCGACCTTCGATCTTCTGCCGGATGGAGCTGCGCCGCCGGCCTTTCCGACCGAGGTCAGCGGCAGCACCGGGGTCTCCCTTGCTGCGATGGAGCCGCTCTCCGTGATTCCTGTCACTGCGTTGCGCGAACTGAGCTTTCCCTATCCGGGCGACGCCACGGACGCTTTCACCCTGAAGACGGATCGCGGCACCGGCTATCTTGATCAGGGGACGGGCGAGCTTCTGGCCTGGGCCGAGCTGACGATGTGGGAACGGATATCTGAAACTATCTACATGCTGCATACCGGACAGGGGGCCGCATCTCTCGGCCTCGTGCTGGGTGTGATGGCGCTCGGCGTGCCGGCAATGGGGGTGAGTGGTCTTGTGCTCTGGCTCGCGGGGCGGCGGTCAAGGCCGCGTCTCCGTGGCAATCATCCTGCAAAAGGCGCTGGGACCATCTTGCTGGTGGGCTCGGAGGGCGGCAGCACCTGGGGTTTCGCTGCGACGCTCCAACATGCGCTGACCGCAGCGGGCCAGCATGTTCATGTCGCGCCAATGTCCGGTTTCGAGCCGGCGCGCTATCCGCAGGCCGAACGGTTCGTCATTCTCGCCGCCACCTGGGGCGAGGGACAGGCTCCCGCCACGGCGAAGGGGTTCATCGAACGCCTCGCGGCGCTGGAATCCGTCCCTGAGGCCCCGCTTGCAGTGCTTGGTTTCGGTGATCGCAGCTTCCCCGCGTTCTGCGCGTTCGCCGATGAAGTCGTGCGGCTGGCTGCTGCCAAAGGTTGGGCGCAATTGATACCCTTCGACGCGGTCGATCGCCAGTCGCCGCAGGATTTCGCCCGCTGGGGCCGCGCCCTGGGAGCGGCGCTGGGGATCGAGGTTACGCTCGAACATGTGCCAACCCCGCCGGTGACGGAGCGGCTCGTCCTGGTCTCGCGCCGCGATTACGGGATAGACGTGCAGGCGCCAACCGCGATCCTGCGCTTTTCCCTGCCCGAGACGACGCTCCTGCAACGGCTCACAGGTCGGGGCGTTGGCCGGTTTCAGGCCGGTGATCTCCTCGGCGTCCTGCCCGAGGGTGCGGACCTCCCGCGCTTCTATTCGCTGGCGTCCGGATGGCGCGACGGCTTCGTCGAGATCGTGGTGCGCAAGCATCCCGGCGGCCTCTGCTCTGGCCAGCTTCTGGCGCTGGAACCCGGTCAGGCGATCCGCGCCTTCGTCCAGTACAATCCCGCCTTCCATGCCGAAGGGGGAAAGTCGCCGCTGATTCTGATCGGCGCCGGCACCGGGATCGGCCCGCTTGCAGGGTTCATCCGGGGCAACAGGGGGAAGCGGCCGGTTCATCTCGTTTTCGGGATGCGCCACCCCGACAGCGATTTCCTCTATCGTGAGGATCTGGCCGCCTGGCAGGCTGATGGCCGTCTTGCGCGGTTGACCACCGCCATCTCGCGGGGAGCGAAGCCGCGCTATGTGCAGGACGTGCTGCGCGCCGAGAGCGCTGAACTGATCCGGCTGATCCGGGATGGGGCGCGCATCATGGTCTGCGGCGGGCGCGACATGGCCTCGGGCGTGGCCGAGGCGCTGACGGACATTCTCGCACCGGCCGGCCTCACCCCGCTCACGCTAAAAACGGAGGGGCGCTATGCCGAAGACATCTACTGATCCGATCCGCCACGCCCTGAATGGCCCGACCATGGGGACGCGCTGGTCGGCGCTTTTCCATGCCGATGCCGGGCTGGACCCCGCCCCGGTGCAGGCGGCCTTGCAGGCGGCCGTGGCGGAGGTCGACGCCGCGATGTCGACATGGAAACCCGACAGCGACTTAATGCGCCTAAACCGGGCGCCGGCAGGCGCCTGGGTGGCCGTTCCTGCCGGCTTGGCCGAGGTGCTGAACCTCGGGCTGCGGATCGGGGCTGTATCGGGCGGTGCTTTCAACATCGGCATGGGCGATGCGGTGCGCGCCTGGGGTTTCGGCCCCGAGGAGGCCGATGCCGGTGCTATCCGTGCGACCATGGTAACCACGCGCCCGCCCGCGCATGAGGTGCTGGAGATCGACCGCGCGGCCGGGTTGGCGCGAAAACATGCACCCATCACGCTCGACCTGAACGGCATCGCCAAGGGCTACGGCGTCGACAGGTTGGCCGAAATGTTGCAGGGCTTCGGCATCACCGGGTTCCTTGTTGGCATCGACGGCGAGATGCGGGCCTCCGGGCTGCGGCCCGACGGCATGCCCTGGACCGTCGTCGTCGAGGCGCCCGATCCCGAACGTCGCGCGCCTCATTCCATCCTGGCGCTGGAGAACGCCGCCGTCGCCACGTCGGGTGACTACCGGCATCATGTGACCGTTCAGGGCCACCGCCTATCACACACGATGGACCCCAGAACAGGCGGGCCGCTGCGGTCGTCGCCGGCTTCGGTCACGGTTATCGCCCGTACTTGTGCCGAGGCTGATGCCTGGGCGACCGCACTGATGGTACTGGGTCCGAAGGCCGGCGGTGAACTCGCCGCGCGCCTCGGCCTCGATGCACTGTTTCTCATGCGTGAAGCAGGCAGTGTCCGGACACATGCTGTCGGGACGCTGTTCGAGGCAAGGACGGAAGCCCTTCTCAATCATCCCGCCATCGCCCGAGGCCCTGTCCGTTCGTGCAAGAGCGCCTTGCGGCTTTAGCGAATACCTGTCCGGAAATGGACATCATACCCTCAACCCATGCCCGACGGCGTTCACCCGTTGCGGCCGGAACCGATGCAACAGGAGACGACTATGAAGACCGCAAGACCCCTCGCCGCCCTCGCCGTTGCCCTCACCCTTGCTCTGGGGGTATCGGGGATAGCCGCTGCGCAATCCCATGATCATGGCGGAGCGACGATCGAAATCACGCTGAACAACGGCGCCAAGTGGCGGGGCGACGACAATATGATCGCCGGCATGACCGCAATCCGGAGCACCATAGCCGAGAATGCGGAGGCCATCCATAGCGGTGCCCTGTCGGCCAACGCTGCGAAGGAGGTCGCCGCCGATGTCCAGAAGCAGCTCGATTTCATGATCGAGAACTGCGTGCTCGAACCGGAGGTCGACGAACAGTTCCATGCCGTCCTCGGAGAGATGATGGTCGGCGTCTCGGCGCTGGAAGCCGGCGAGGTGGAATCTGGCGCGGTGAAGATCGTCGAGGCGCTCAACGTCTATGGCGAGCATTTCGAACATCCGGGCTGGCAGGCGCTTCACTGACGCCTTTCGAGCACGGTCCAGAAGAACGAGCTGGCGGGGGCGTTATGCTTCCGCCGGTCTTGCCTTGCACGGGCAGCGCCCTTCCAGCAGATCGGCGTCGGCGGCCAGCGCCGCCGCCATAAAATCCACGAAGATGCGAACGCGCGCGGTATGGCGCAGATCTTCATGGGTCAGGATCCATAAATCCAGCATGAAATCCTCGGGCAACGAGGCGGCGCGAACCAGTGCGGGGTCGCAATCGGCAACCACGCAGGGCAAGGCTGCAAGACCGACGCCCGCTTGGGCCGCGGCATGGGCGGCGATGATCGAATTCGTGCGGTAAACCTGCCGCATTTGCGGCCACCAGCGCGCCAAGCTGCGGCTGAGCGGACCATGGGCCGCGCCGTAGCCGATCCAGTCGCCATGGGTCGGATCGCCCTGTTCTCGCGCATAAGGGCCCGGCGCTACGTAGACAGCGAAGGCCAAGCGCCCGACTCGCCGTCCTACCAGTGTTTCCTGCCCCGGATTGCCCAGCCGTAACGCGACATCGGCCTCACGCCGCGTCAGGTCGAGCACCGTGTCCGCAACGACCACCTCGATCTCGATCCCCGGCCATTGCGTCCGGAATGCAGCGATATGTCGCGGAAGAACCCCGACAGCCAGCAGGTCGGTGGCGGTGATACGGATCATCCCGCTTGGCCGTTGGTCCTGCCCGGTGACCTTCAGCGCCAGCGCGGCCACTTCCTCCTCGATGCGGAGCACGGAATCGCGCATCTCCTCACCGGCGGTCGTCAGGGCGTAGCCGCCGGGCAGCCGGTCAAAAAGTCGTACACCCATCCGCTGCTCGAAAGCGCCGATGCGGCGAAAAACGGTTGAATGGGTCACGCCCAGCACCCGTGCCGCGCCCGAAAGCGATCCCGCTCGGGCTACGGCAAGAAACAACCGCAGATCGTCCCAATCCTGCACCTGTGCATTCATGCAAGGAATCCTTGTCAGCCTAACCAATGCTGATCCTGAGAGGACAGCATATCTCAAATGGATAGGCAATAACTGCCGTAGCTACGCTGAAAACCATAAGAAGGAACCAGCCATGAAAAGAGCGGTCCTGAGCAGCAACGAATTAATCGGTCCCTCTACGCTGCCCAACTCGAGGAGACCGTCTTAAAACTCTTCGGGCAGGGGGATACCACTTTCGCAACACGTCGCGACACGGAATCCGGGCTGCTGCGCTGTGCTGAATGGCTTATTAAAGCTTACCTCATAGCGAACAGCTCGTGATGGAATCGCTTCGCCACCGGCAGTCCCTGGGCGGAAAAATCCCGCCGCAGCGCCTCACCGAACCCCGTCGGACCGCAGAACCAAATGCTGGCGTCGCGCCAATCCGGCACAGCCACACGAATACGCTCGCCGGTCAGTAAGCCATCGCGGGCATCGACTAGGACATGAAGGCGGATCCCTGCCGCCACAGCATCCTCTGTCAGCTTGACGATGGCCTTCTCGTCGTAGTCGGCAGTCGTGTGGAACAAGTCGACCATGGGAGGACGCTGGTCTGGATGCATGCGCCGTTCTTGCGCTAGATGCTTCATGCCGGCGATGAACGGCGTGATGCCGATGCCGCCGCCGATCCATATCTGTCGGGGCTGACCGTTATCAAAGTCGAAACAGCCATACGGTCCCTCGATACTGACCTCATCTCCCACCTTCAACTTCTCGCGCAGACGGCTGGTGTGATCGCCGAGTTCCTTGGTCACGAAGGTGATGCGTCGATCCTTTTCGTTCCAGGCAGAGGCGATCGTATAGGGATGAGCCCCTTCGGTACGGTCGGACATGGCGAAGGCGAACTGGCCAGGCTTATGCCCCGGCCAGCCCTGCGGCACCTCGATCTCCGTCTCGAGGGCCTTCACACCTGGATAGTATTGGAGCGAGGCAATCCTGCCTCGAACCTGCCGCCCCGCGCCGACGCGGCGCAGCAGGACTATCACCGCCGAATAAGTACCTGCCGCAAGAAGCAGCGCCATTACCGTGCCGATTGGCGACATCCAGTAGCTGAACGTGGTCAGCACAACAGCGTGGAACACGAGCACCAGGTAGGCGGCCGCCAACAAGCGGTGTGTTTTATAGAACAGCTGGTAGGGGAAGTATTTGAGGAGTGCCAGCACGATCAGCAGCACGGCAGCATAGAAGGCCCATTCGCCCAGACCCTCCGCCGTTCCGC
>NZ_JBGOSN010000078.1:0-10436 GCF_046335115.1 Paracoccus sp. P2
CTTGCCAGTGATCTGCCCCCAGATCCCCAGCCTCATGGGGGGCGGGATATGGGGACAGATCACTGGCGGTTTGCCGGGGGCAAACCCGGTTCGTGTCGGCACCGTCAGGTCCAACGACACGAACCTCCCGCAAGGGAGACGCCAGCGCCAGACCGGCCCCCACCGTGGGGCATCGGGCGAGACGCTGGCGCGACCTTGCGGGGCGCGATCCAACCGCTGAGGTTGGGCTGGGATGGTTTGGAAGGGGCGGCGCGCCCTTCCATGTCGATACGGCACGGATCGAAGGGGGTGACCATCGGTCGGGGCGTGGCCCCAGAGAGATCGCACGCAAATCTCGGAACCGCAGGTGAAGAGTTTGCATAAGTGCGCCCTTGTCCTTTACAGGCCTACGGGTAAGCGCTATCGCTCGATCTGACAAGACCAACCTGTCCACCTGCTCTTTTCAAAGATGGAGACGCGCATTGGCAGACACCGAACTCGAACGGGCCGAGAAACGATACGCCCAGGCCAAGGCCCGTCTTCAGGCGCTGAAGAACCGGGAAGCCACCAGACAGCGCAAGCTCGACACGCGGCGCAAGGTGATCCTGGGCGGGGCGCTTATGGACCTGGCGGAACGGGATTCTGGTGCTGCCGCCATGCTCGACCGGTTGATCCGCAACCTCCCCCGCGAACAGGACCGCAAGGCCTTCGCGGACTGGGGAACTCCCTCGGGGCCGCCCTCCCCTGCCCCGTCCAGCTCTGATCCGGAAACGCCCTCCTGATGCGGGGCGTGATGCGCGTCTTCGGAGGGCTGTTCCGGTTCTTCGGTCGTTTGATCTTTACGCCCATCCTGTTGGGCTGGATGATCGGCGCTGTCGTGTTCGGCGCGATAATCGGAGCGCTCGTGGCCACGCCCTTCGTCTTCGCCTTCTTCGACCAGCCGCCCGGCGACAGCGCATGGCAGTGGCTGGTCTTCGGTCCGTTCATTTTTGTCGGTGGTATCTTCGGGTTCCAGTACTGGCGCATGGCCTCTGGCGCGGACGCTTTCTTCGGGCTGATCGGCGACAGCCACGGCTCCGCCCGCTTCGCCAACCGCAAGGAGCTGAAGAAACTCCAACGGGAAGACGGCCTTCTGATTGGGCGCAACCCGCACACCGGACGGCTGCTGCGCTATGATGGTCCGGCCCATCTGATCACCCTCGCCCCGACACGGGCCGGGAAAGGTGTCGGCACCGTGATCCCCAACCTGTTGGCAGCGGAACGCTCGGTCCTGGTCATCGACCCCAAGGGCGAGAATGCCCGGATCGCCGGGGAAGCCAGGCGGCGGTTCGGGACGGTCCACGTCCTCGATCCTTTCGAAGTCTCCGGAATGCCCTCTGCTGCCTACAATCCGCTCGACCGGCTGACACCGGACAGCCTCGATCTGGGTGAGGATGCCGCTTCCCTGACAGAGGCGCTGGTCATGGACCCGCCGGGACAGGTCACGGAAGCGCATTGGAACGAGGAGGCCAAGGCCATCCTCGGCGGGCTGATCATGTTCTGTGTTTGCCACGAGGATCGCGACCGCCGGTCTCTCGCCACCGTCCGGGAATATCTCACCCTGCCCCCGGAAAAGCTGCGCGCGCTGCTGGAACTGATGCAGGACAGCGATGCGGCGGGCGGGCTGATTGCCCGTGCCGCCAACCGCTTCCTCGGCAAGGCGGATCGGGAAGCCGCCTCTGTCCTGTCGAACGCACAGCGGCACACGCATTTTCTGGACAGTCCACGGATCGCCCGGTGCCTGGCGCGCTCGGACTTCGCCTTCTCTGATCTGCGCCACCGGATCACCTCGGTGTTCTTGGTGCTGCCCCCGAACCGAATGGATGCTTACAGCCGCTGGCTGCGCCTTCTGGTCTCTCAGGCCCTTCAGGACATCGCACGGGACGCTGAGCGGCCTCAGAGCGCGTCAGAGGGCCGTTCTGAGCGCCTCAAGGCCCCTGCCCTCTTCCTGCTCGATGAATTCGCCGCCCTGGGCCGCCTGGAAGCCGTAGAACGCGCCATGGGGCTGATGGCGGGCTACGGGCTTCAGCTCTGGCCGATTCTGCAGGACATGAGCCAGCTCAGAGACCTCTACGGCGAACGCGCAGGCACATTCATTGCCAATGCCGGGGTGCAGCAGGTCTTCGGGGTGAACGATTTCGAGACGGCCAAGTGGCTGAGCCAGATGATCGGCCAGGAAACAGCCGGATTCCAGACCGACAGCTTCAAGCCCGGTGACGGCCCCAGCTTCAGTAACAACCTCACGGGTCGCGATCTGCTCACCCCCGATGAAATCATGCAGCTCCGCCCGGAAAACCAGCTCCTGCGCGTGCAGGGGCAAGCCACCGCCGTCGCGCAGAAGCTGCGCTACTACGTCGATCCCGAGTTCAAGGGGCTGTTTGTCCCGCAGGACCAGTAATCCGAAGGACGCCACCCGATGCCAGACCAACCCGACCTCCCTGCCCTCTCCGACGATGATCTGCGCGAAACGCTTGATCTCATGGCCACAGCCGTCGCCAGCATGTCCGACAGGATCGACGATCTGACCGCCGTGGCGGACAAGCAGATCAAGGTTGCGACGGAAGCGCGGATCGCGGCCTTCGCCGCACGGGATCAGACCAATCCAAAAAAATACGGGGATCTTCTTGGCCAGACCCTCGACAGCCACCTGGGCGCAACCGCAGACGCAATGACCGAGATTGTCCGACGCCTTGGCGTCCAGACGGACAAGACCATTGGAGCCTTGGCCAAATCGGAAGATGATAGGTCGAGAACCTATCGAGAGGTGTTTGAGCGAGAACAGAAAGCGGATCGCCTCAAAAGCCGCCTGCCTTGGTTTGGTCTGGGTGCATTGGTTCTGGCCCTGGTGTTGACGGTGACGCTTCCTCGTTTCTTGGCCAGCAACGCGTCCACATGCGCTGTCCTTGGGGCGTCATGGACCACGACAACCACGGGTGTCGATGCCTGTGTGTTCTATCGACGGTGAGCGATCATGTGATGGCCCTGATCAGCTCTGTCTGAGAAGTTGTGTGTTATATATGTGTTATAGAAAGTGTTACGAGAATCGCTATCTCCGCAACACACTGATTTCGTTTCGTGATTCCACCACATTTTAGCCTGCCGGTGTGTAGAGTATCGAAGAAAGGTGGGTAGACTGTCGAAGAAAGGTGTGTAGAGTATCGAACAATGCACGCCTCTGGTGGGCAGACTGTCGAATAATGGTGGGTAGATTATCGAATAATGGCACGGCCCCGAAAAAGAACAGCTTTGCTACCGCAGCGGCACACTGAGCCGGACCTGTTTGTCTGTGACATCCTAGATGCCACGCCTAAGAGTGACCGCGCCTCGATGGAACACCCCCTGTTCTCGCTCTCGGTCAAAAAGGACCTAGCCGCATTCGAGTACGAACAAGGCAACGTGAAGGTGAAGATCACGCCAGCGGCTGAGGAAGGCCGCGCAAATGTCTTTGATAGGGATATTCTGATTTATGTTCTGAGCCAACTCATGGCAGCGAAGAACGAAGGCCAGGAGATCGGTCGTCGTGTCCGGATTTCAGCCCATGATCTGCTGAAGGCCACAAACCGCCATACTACCGGACAGGCCTACGCAACGCTTCGACGTGCTCTCACCCGTCTTCAGTTTACGCAGATCGAGACGAACATTCATGACCATGGCATAGGTGAGTGGCGTTCGATTTCATTCATCACCGATGCGCGGATCGTCAAGGAGGACTCCACAGGCCGCCTTCTCAGTGTCGAGCTGGAAATGGGTGACTGGCTCGTCAAGGCCATCGAGAACAAGAACGTACTGACGCTCAACAAAGCTTATTTTCAGCTCCGCAAACCCTTGGAGCGGCGCTTGTATGAGTTGGCACGAAAGCACTGCGGAAAGCAGGATGTCTGGCGGATTGGGTTGGATAAGCTGCAACACAAGACAGGCTCTACATCTACAGCAAAAGAGTTCAAACGCCTTGTAAAGGCGATCTGCAGGGCAGATGAGGCTCAGTCCCACATGCCCGATTATCGCTTCAGGCTTTTGCATGATGTACTGGAAATTACTCCAAAGCCTGAGTTTCTGGAGATTTATGGCGATAGCCCGTCGTTCGCTTCAGAGGTATCGGTGCGTTTGTCCTCTGATGCCTACGATCAGGCTCGAAAGGCTGCTCCCACATGGGATGTCTATGCGCTTGAGCAGGAATGGCGGATGTGGATGAACGACCCACCACGTCACCCGGATGCCGCTTTTATAGGGTTTTGTCGGAAATGGTATGAGCGCAAGGGCAAGGCCCCATAACACTTAACAGATACCTGATACCTGTTAAGTGTTGACAGTTATTGGTTAAGGGTTAAGGGTTGGGGGAAAATGGAGGCAAGCCATGACGCAGGTTATCAGCGTAGTGCAGGAAAAGGGCGGCGCGGGAAAAACGACACTTCTGACGGCCATCGCAAGCCTGATGGTTCAGGATGGTGCAAGGGTCGCCGTGATTGACACAGACCCTCAGCGGCACTTGGAATCGTGGGCAAAAAAAGAACAGACCGATCTCGACTGGCTATACGAAGAGGATGACGAAAAGCTTCTGCCAACCGTCAAGGCATTGAAGAAGGCTGATCCGCCGTATGACGCGATCTTTGTGGATACAGCAGGCTTCAAGTCGGCGATGGCAATGCACGCCATCGCGGCTGCCAATCTCATCCTGATACCATCGAAGGCCAACGAAGCTGACGCCAAGGGAGCCAAGCGAACCTATTCACATGTTCAAAGTGTTGCTGAGACAATGGAAAAAGAGATTCCGGCCCTGGTCGTGATGATGGACGTGGATACACAAACAAACATCACGCAGGCCATTGTCGATGCTCTCGATACCCAAAATGTGCCTCGGCTGAACGCCATGTGCGCGCATCGGACAGGATTCAAGGAAATGACCTCTACAGGGCAAGCCCCACAGGGATCGGCGCGACGGTCGGCTCAGTCGGTTCTGGCGGATTTGCAGGGCAGGGGCCTAATCAGTTTCTACAGGAGCGGGTCATGGCCAAAGTCAGCGTAAACCTTGACGACGATCTGGACGCAGACGACAGCTCAAAGAAGTTGAAGGCAATGGCGGCACCGTTGCCAAGTGTCAGCAGAGCAAAGTCATCTGCTTTGAAGGACGCCCCGCGCGTCCAGTTCTCTTTCACGAATGTGCCAGAACCCATCAAGGAAGCCTTTGCATTCGAGGCGAAGAGGCGCGGGCTTACTAAGAAAGAACTTTTGTATGAATGCCTTAGGGCAGGAGGCATCGACATCCCTACATCTGCAGAGATCGATGGCCGCAGAAGATAACAGATAACAGTTATCAGGCTTTCCGAGAAAATTGGCTTGGAGTTGCCTAGATCAAATTCAATACCGCCTGTCGCGTTCGGGAGTGAACGTGCACCGCGTTGAGATGCTCTGTAAAATAGGTACTCAGGAGAGCCAGGAAGTCTCCATCCACTGGCATTCCGGCAACATCCGCAAAGCGCCTGTAGTTGATGTGTACGGGAAGGCCTTCAACTATATGATCTTCTGAAAGCCCGTTGTCCAAATCATGGGCAAAGAACTGCAGCTCTAATGCCCAGTCACCAATCGGAGCCCGGTCTTCCAACTCTTCCAGGCCCCATCGGAAGGTTTCTTCGTAGAACCACGCTAAGGGGGAACATTGCGCGAACATATTCACGTTCCCCAGTCTCTGGCTGGTCTGATGTTCAGCGGCCGCGCAATTTTGCGCTCTGCTGCTCCTGAATGCCAATCGAAGTCACCGGAGAGAATGACGTGCTCCCAGCCGAGGGGCGACGTGTGGGCAAGCAGCTTGGCGTCGTAGAGCGGGCTGGTCCGCGCGAGGTGGCTTGCCGCTTTGTCCATGTAGATCGTGTTCCAGAACGTGATGGCAGCAATGACGAGATTGAGCGCCATGGCCCGCTTCTGTTGGGCGGCGTCAGAGCGATCGTGAATGCGCCCTTGTGAGTGGGCAAAGACGGCCCTGGCCAGCGAGTGGCGCGCTTCACCCTTGTTTAGGCCCGCGTGGCATTCCATGCGCAGGTCGGCGTTTTCGATCCAGTCGAGCATGAAGAGCGTGCGTTCGATTCGACCGATTTCACCCAAGGCGAGGTAGAGCCGGTTTTGCTGGCGGTACGCCCCAAGCTTGCGCAGGATTTCAGACGGTTTCAGAGACTTGTCCCGAATGCTAGCCGCGAGCCGCATGATATCGCCCCAATGCTGCCGGATTACCTCTTCGTTGATTGGCTTCCCGATGAGGGGTGACAGGGTGGGCCACGCCTTCGCGCCACCGAAGCATGCTAACCGCCGATCGGGAAAGTCGCGCAAGCGCGGCGCAAACGTCATTCCCAACAGATGGAACAAGGCGAAGACGTGATCCGATACGCCGCCGGTATCTGTGTAGTGAACGAGGGGGTCGAAGCTGGCTGGGTTGCTCAGAAGGCCGTCGAGCACAAATGGCGCTTCTCCTGCGGTCGCCCCGATGACGCTGGAATGGAACGATCCGTACTGGCCCGACAGGAAGGAGTAGATTTTCAGGCCAGGGTCTGGCCCGTATTTGGCGTTGATAAGGCCACTGCCACGATTGGCAGAGAAAAACTGGCCATCCGATGAGCTGCGCTCCGCTGCGCCCCAATGTTGCGCGAAGGGCAGGCCATGATGACCATCGACAATGCGGCCCAAGGCATCCGCGAACGTCTCGGGCCGAAGGTACCATGTCTGCGCCCAAGTCAGCTGCGCATGGCTGACACGTGATGAAGCATGGGCCATCCGCTCCAAGCCAAGATTGGTGGCCCCGGCCAGGATTGTGGCCAGAACGGCGGCGGGCTCATCGTGCTGCTTGCCAGACCGCAGGTCAGTGAAGGCATCGAGGAACCCGGTCTGTGCATTTACCTCCCAGAGCAATTCCGTGATGCGGATGCGGGGCATCAGGGCGTCAATCGCCCGTTCCAAGCGCGACGCAGCGGGCGGTGTGACCGCGTCATGCGGCGTAATTTTCAACCGCCCGCGCTCAATTCGGACACCAGAGAGGGCATTGCGCTTCAGGGCGCGATCCACCTGGCCCAAGTGTTTGGCCAACATGGCACGACGATCCGCCAGCCATGCTCCCGGATCTGTCTCAAAGCCCGCGTCGCGCATGACGGTCTCCGCTGTATCCCGGGGCATCAGATAGCTGTCGAACCGGCGATATTCGCGACTGCCATCGACCCAAACATCTCCCGCACGCAGACGGTCTCGCAAGGTGGACACAACGGCGGTTTCGTACACGCGCCGCTGTGGTTGACCGTTGTGGTAGATCAATGACGGCCAATGCTTGGCGGCGAACGGCATGGGCAGATCATCGGGCAACTTGCGTTTGCCGGTGCGGTTCTGATCACGCAGCAAGGCGATTGCATCTTTGAGGTCATCCCCCGCATCAGTGGCATTGAACTGGAAAGCCTCCAGAAAGGCAGGGGCGAACCTGCGCATATAGGCATAGCGCTCAGCCGCCAGAGAAAGCGGATCACTGGTTGCCAGCTCCCCGAAGCCGGCAATTTCGTCACGCTTGCCCAAGAGAATGTCCCACCCAACGTCCGCATCCAGCGCAGCAAAGGGATCTTGCCCCGTGTCCTGCGCGCGGGCCATGGCATCAATGGATGCACCGAAGAGTTGCATCAGCTTGCCAACCCGGGTCTTCCCCATACGCCAAACCTCCTCCTGATGGTTGCGGGATCTTGAGAAGAGCTGGCCGGTCAACCGCTCGAACATGGCGATCGTCGCGTCGGTGATCGTGATGGATAAATCCGCCGTCTGTGCCGCGAGCGTTGCGATCCGCCGCCGCTCGCCAAAATCGTTCAGCAAGCTGACGGGCGCTACAGCGCCTTCACGCGCAAACTTGAGCAGACGGTCCGGGTGCAGACCCTGGCCAAGATCTGGCGGCAGATTCAATGATCGCAGATATTTCAAGCGGTCCAGAAGCGCGGCCATGCTGGCCGAACTGGTCGAGTGCGGAAAGCCGCGCAACCATGTGAGCCGCGTTTGCCCGACGGACGGGTCATTCACCAAGAGCGCCTGCAAATGGTCACGCTGCTCCAGTGAGAGGGCATCAAACAGCGCCGCGGCAGCCTCACGCCGGGCGCGCGCTCGGCCCTTCAAGGCGAGGCGCTCAAGCGTGTCTACGCTTGGTAATACCAGATGGTGCTTGCGCAAATCCGCAATCAGCGTCTCTACAATTTTCACGCCATGATCCGTTGCGAAGGCCGCCCTCGTGGCGATATCCTCTGCCTGCTGCACATGTTCAGGTCCGAAAGGGGACAGCCCCAAATGGCGCATCGCGAGGGCATGGTGTTCATGCCGCGTATTTCGCCTGACGGCATAGTCGTCGAGTGAACAGGTGCCGACCTGAAGTTGTTCGGCAAGCCAGGCGATCAGTTCAGCTGGCGGCATCATACCTTCGCTCCACCCCAAGCCGGGGTAGCGCAGCAAGCAAATATGTACCGCAACACCAAGGTGGTTTTCGGGGCGGCGGCGAGTACGGATCAGATCAATGTCATCTCCGCTCAGCAGATAGTGGCGGATCAAAGCGTCAGAATCTGTCGGCACCCCGAAAAGGTCCGCATACGCGCGGGGTGAAAGAAGTCTGCGGCCCATAAAGTGTCCTCAAAACGTTGTTGCAAGTTTGAAGACACCGAATATTATAGAGACTAATAAAAAGACACATTTGACGTGCCAAACTGGGTTCGGAATGGTCATGTCAACTCAGGCCATAAAACGGCCGTTTTGGAGACACCATGCCACGCACTGGCGACATCCTCGGATACGCAAGGGTCTCGACCGCCGACCAGGATTTGTCCGGCCAGAAAGATCGACTGCTACAACATGGCGCTATTCGCGTCTTCGAAGACGTGATCTCCGGCAAGACGTTCAACCGGCCCGGTTTGGCAGCCTTGCTTGATCAGGCCAGGCCCAACGATACCCTCGCCGTCATCCGCCTCGATCGCTTGGGCCGCTCGCTCAAGGAACTTCTGGAAACCGTCGATAACCTCAAGGCCAGAGAGATCAACCTGATCAGCCTCGAGGAGCGGATCGACACGACATCTGCCGCTGGAGAACTCGTATTCCATGTCTTCGGGGCCATTGCGCATTTCGAGCGCCGCCTGATCTCTGAGCGCACCAAAGACGGCCTGATCAACGCTCGAAAGCATGGCCGCACCCCTGGTCGCCCGCCATTGCAACCCGAGACAATCTCAGCCCTCCAAGATCTCGTCAGCGCAGGTAAATCCGTCGCTCAAGCCGCAAAACACCTCGGCATAGGCAGATCAACAGCTTACAAGGCGATCAGAAATGCCACGCCGTAAGCCATGTTCAGGCTTCGTTCTTCCTTAGCGTGGTTCTACGAAGAAACCTTCCGATGGGGCCGGATGCCGGTCATTCAAAAATTCCAGGAAATGCGCCGCGGCCACGGTTTGGCGGCGATTGCTTTTTACAAATAACGCAGTTTGGAGTTCGGGCAGGTCATTCTTGGAAATTTCAGCCACGACGATACCCAGACTCTTTGCGGCGGGCGACACGGCGTAGTCCGGTAAGATTGTCAAACGGTTGGTCATCACTACAAACGATACCAGCGCTTCGATCTGGTTCAGTTCGAAAGTGGTATTGAACGACAACCCGCGCTCGATACCCGAGCGGTAGAAGTGTTTGCTTGTCATAAAACTTCGGTCAAGCATCAAGAGTTCATAAGGTTGAATATCTCGAAGGCCAACGGATGCGCGGTCAGCGAGCGGGTGGTGAGGCGACATGGCCGCAACAAACCGGGTACCGATCACGCTTAGAATTTCGATTTCGGGTCTCGTTTCCACGCCAATCGCAATTCCGAAATCCGTTTTGTCTTCGATGACGGCATCTATGATTGCTTCGGTACTGAGAATGCGGCAATCGAACGAAATGCCCGGATAGGTTTTCTTGAAGTTAGCGATCGTCGGAAAAATCCAGGAATTCATCACACCTTCGATGGTCGTGAAGCTGACTTTGCCGGATACCAGCCCACGGATGTTGTCGATCTTGGCGTTTGCAAGGTCAAGTTCCCGCACGGCACGACGGGCGTGAATTTCAAATTCTTGACCTTCATCCGTTAGGACCATGCCTTTCTGGTTTCGGTCAAAGAAAGCAGCACCAAACTGATGCTCAAGCTTCTGGATTTGACGGGAAATCGCCGACCCACTGACATTCAGTTGTTCCGCTGCCCCACGGATCGAGCCGATGTCAGCCACCATCAAGAAGTACTTTAGTGCCGGAATTTGCATGGCGGGCTCCTGATGCAGCGTTGCTGTTTCGGCAACGCAATGTGTGATTAATTATAATATCCGAAACGATGTGCCTCGTCTAACGTTGTCGACAACCTCAATAATCTAATCTGCCTGACCTAACCGGAGATCCCAAAATGAAAGAAC